>JBCBZW010000029.1 GCA_039815145.1 Pseudomonadota bacterium | reverse complement strand
CGGCGCCGTACGCCCGGATCCCGCAGGTCGCGCGTTCCTCACCCTCTTGCATTGCCGCGACGAGAGCTACTCGGCGCATCGCTTCGCCGAGTACCTGTCCTTGGGCGAGGTGCCCGCGGCTGCGGCTGCGGCGGCCCCGGCAGCGCAAGCCCCCGCCGGCGAGTGGGTCGCCCCGGACCCGGAGCTTGCCCCCATCCTTGGCTTCGCGGAGGAAGACCAGGCTGACGCCTTGCGCGGCAATGGCCCCCTCGGCGAGCCGACGCCAACCCGCGCTGATGAGGCGGTGCAGCTCGGTGGCTTGCGCGCGCCGCGACGCTGGGAGCAGCTGCTGCACGAGGCCGCGGTGATCGGCGGCCAGGCGCGCTGGCAGCGCCGCCTCGACGGGCTGCGCCAAGCGCTCGAGGTGGCCCGCGACGAGCTGGCGGACACGGACAACGACGTGCGCCAAGCGATGGTGGAGCGCGACCTCGAGGACCTGGCACACCTGAGCGAATTCGCGCTCCCGGTCATGGCCACCCTCTCGCAATTGCCGAGTGCCGCCACCTGGGGCGAGTGGTTGGACCACCTGGCGCCCCTCGCCACCATGACTCTGCGCGATCCGCGCCGGGTGCTCGCGGTGTTGTCCGAGCTCCGGCCGATGGCGGGCGTCGGGCCGACGGGCCTGGCAGAAGTCATCGCGGTGCTGGGGCCACGCCTGCGCGAACTGGCTGAGCCACCGCCGCGCAGTCGCTACGGCCGGGTCTTCGTTGCCCCCGTGGACAGCGCACGGGCGATGGCCTTCGATCGCGTCTTCGTGCCGGGCCTTGCCGAGAAGCTGTTCCCGCAGAAGATCAGCGAGGATCCGATTCTCCTCGACGCGGTGCGCGACCAACTCGACCCTGCCCTGAAGACCAACCGCGATCGCGTCGAGCAGGAGCGCCTGGCCTTGCGTCTGGCCGTGGGCGCAGCGCGCCAGCACGTGGTGCTCTCCTACCCCCGCATGGACATGGAACAGGGGCGCCCGCGCGTCGCCTCCTTCTACAGCCTCGAGGCGATTCGGGCGGCAGAGGGCGAACTGCTGGACTTCGAAGCGCTGGCGAAACGTGCGGAACGCCAAACCCAGGCTCGCATCGGCTGGCCGGCACCCGATGCGCCGAGCGACGCCATCGACGAAGCGGAACACGACCTGGCGCTGCTCCAGGGCGTGCTGCAAGCGGACGAGGGGCGCGCGGCGGGCGCTGCCCGCTACCTCCTCGACGCCAACAGTTATCTGCAGCGCGCCCTGCGCTTCCGCGCGCGCCGCTGGCTGCGCCGCTGGACGCCGGCCGACGGTCTGGTCGGTCCCCTCGGTGATGCCGCCAAGCAGGCCCTGGCCAGCCACGTCCTCGACCAACGTACGTATTCGCCCACAGCGCTGCAGAACTACGCCGCCTGCCCCTACCGCTTCCTGCTCTACGCCGTGCACAAGCTCGGCCCACGCGAGGTGCCCGCCGCGATCGATCAGATGGATCCGCTGCAGCGTGGATCGCTGGTCCACGACGTGCAGTTCCACCTGTTCACGGAGCTGCGCGGAGACGGATTGCTCCCCGTGAGGCCCGATAACCTGGAGACCGTGCTGGAGCGGCTGGACACGGTGCTCACGCGGATCGCCACCGACTACCACGACCGTTTGGCGCCGGCCATCGAGCGGGTCTGGGACGATGGTATCGCCGGTATCCGCGCCGATCTGCGCGGCTGGCTCTCGCGCATGAGCGAAGACGAGTCAGGCTTCGTGCCCTGGGCCTTCGAACTCGCCTTCGGTCTACCTGATGCCCACGATAGGGACGCCAGGTCCGTGGCCGAGGGCGTGGAGCTCGCGAGCGGCATCCGCCTACGCGGCGCCATCGACCTGGTGGAACGGCGCAGTAACGGCGAATTGCGGGTGACCGACTACAAGACCGGCAAGAACGTGGCGGAGAAGCACCAGATCGTCGGTGGCGGTGAGCACCTGCAGCCGGTGCTCTACGCCCAAGCCGCCGAGCGCATGTTCGCTAAGGACGGCGCGAGCGTGACCTCCGGACGCCTGTGGTATTGCACCACGCGTGGCGACTACGGCGAGCACGAGGTGCCCTACGACGATCGCGCTCGCCAAGCGGCGCAGACCGTGGCGGACACGATCGGCACCGCCCTCAGCCAGGAATTCCTGCCGGCGGCGCCGGCGTCGGCGGACAAGTCCCTCAAGAAGCGCTACTCCACCTGCGAGTACTGCGACTACCGCATCATCTGCGGGCCTTACGAGGAAGAGCGCGTGCAACGCAAGCCGGCGGAGGAGCTGGCGGCCCTGGCCTTGCTGAGGCAGCTCTCGTGAGTCAGGCGCCCCGCGTTCCCGCCGACGCCGCCGCCCGCCAGGCCATCCTCGAGGACCTGGATCACTCCCTGTTCGTCGAGGCAGCGGCGGGCACGGGCAAGACCACGGCGTTGGTCGGGCGGATGGTGGCGTTGATCCGCTCTGGCCGCGCGCAGCTCGATACGTTGGTCGCCCTGACCTTCACGGACAAGGCGGCCGGCGAGATGAAGCTGCGCCTGCGCGCCGCCCTCGAGCGCCAGCTAAGAGATCCGCAAACACCGTCGGAACAAGCCGAGCGTCTGCGCGACGCCCTCTCGCAGCTCGAGCTGGCGGCGATCACCACCATCCACGCCTTTTGCAACGATCTGCTGCGCGAGCGTCCCGTGGAAGCGCAGGTCGACCCGCTGTTCGAGATTGCGGCCAGCGACGAGGAGGCGATGATCGCCCGTGCCTTCGACGACTGGTTCGAGCGCGCCGTCGCCGACCCACCGCCCGGCGTGCGCCGCGTGTTGCGCCGGGAGGCCACCAGCGTGATGGCGGACAACGGGCCGCGCCAGCAGCTGTTCGCCGCGGCGCGGGCGTTGATCGACACGCGCGACTTCGATGCGCCTTGGGCGCGCGAGGTCTTCGATCGCGACGCGCAGATCGACGCCCTCATGACCCAAGCGAACGACGTCGCCGCCCTCGCGGCGCTGTCCTCCTGGCCCGACGATTACCTCACGCAAAGCCTGCGCAACCTCGACCGTGAACTCGCCGAGATCCGCCAGCGGGAACAGGCGGCGCAAGGCGAGCGCGACTACGACGGACTCGAGGCGAAGCTGCGCGCCCTGGCGCGTCCCAAGCCCGTAAGCTGGCATTGGAAGGGGTCGAAGCGCACCCAGTACGGCGAGCTCGACCGCGACACGGTGCTGGAGCGTCGCAACGCCCTGAAGGAAGCGCTGGATCGCTTCAAGGCGGCCTGCGAAGCGGACCTCGCACCGCAGCTGCAGCAGGAGCTGCGCGCCGTGGTCGAGGCCTATGAAAAGCAAAAGGCGAGTGTCGGCAAGCTCGATTTTCTCGATCTGCTGATCCGCACCCGCGACCTGCTGGTGCGCGACAGCACCGTGCGCAACCTGCTGCAGCAACGCTACAGCCACTTCTTCGTCGATGAGTTCCAGGACACAGACCCCTTGCAGGCGGAGATCCTGCTCCTGCTGGCGGCTGATGACCGTCAGGAAGAGGACTGGACCGCCGTCCGCGGGGTGCCCGGTAAGCTCTTCATCGTGGGGGATCCCAAGCAATCCATCTACCGCTTCCGCCGCGCCGACATCGCGATCTACGAGGGTATCAAGCAGCAGCTGACGCAGGCGGGGGCGCGGGTTCTTCACCTGAACACGAGCTTCCGCAGTCGTCCGGCGATTCAGCGCTTCGTCAACGCCGCCTTTAACCGAGCCATGACCGGCGAGCAACAGGCCCGCTACGAGGCGCTGGCGCCCTGGCGCGAGGAGCAGACCGCTCAGCCGGCGGTGGTGGCGCTGCCGGTCCCCCGCCCCTACGGCGACTACGGCACGGTGGTGAACTTCCGCGTAGACGACTCCCTGCCCGAGGCGGTGGCGGCGTACATCCAGTGGCTGGTGGAGGAGAGCGGCTGGACGGTGGAGGAGGGCGGCGAGTCAGTGCCCCTGCGGCCACGCCACGTGTGCGTGCTATTCCGCCGTTTCAAAACCTTCAACCGCGACGTCACCCGGCCCTACGTGCGCGCCCTGGAGGCGCGGCGCATCCCCCACATGCTGGTGGGCGGTCGGTCCTTTCACGATCGGGAGGAAGTGCTGGCCCTGCGCAACGCCCTGACCGCGATCGAATGGCCCGACGATGAGCTGCGGGTCTACGCCACCCTGCGGGGGCCTCTGTTCGCGTTCTCCGATGAGGCCCTCCTCGCCTTCCGCTTCACCGCGCAGGCGGACGGCTCGATTGCGCGCCGACCCCTGAATCCTCTGGTGCGCTTCGAAGGCGACGACGGCGAGCTAGCGGCCGAGCTCAGCGAGGACGATCGGCAGATCATCGAGGCCCTGACGCTCCTGCGTGAGCTGCACTTCCGGCGCAATCGACGGCCCCTGGCGGAGACGGTGACGCGCTTGCTGCGTGCCGTGCGCGCCCACGCGGGCATCGCGATCTGGCCGACCGGTGAGCAGGCCCTGGCCAACGTGTTGCGCACGGTCGACCTCGCTCGGCGCCACGAAGCGCGCGGCGCTATCTCCTTCCGCTCCTTCGTCGAGCAACTCGAGCGCGATGCCCAGGCCCGCGAGGCCGAGGAAGCGACGGTGGTGGAGGAGGGCACCGAGGGCGTGCGCATCATGAACACTCACAAGGCCAAGGGGCTGGAGTTCCCGGTGGTGATCCTGGCGGATCCCACCTGCTCGCGCGTGAGCGAACGGCCGAGCCGCCACGTCGATGCGAGCAAACGCCTCTGGGCTCAGCGCCTGTGCGACTGCGTGCCGCCGGATCTGGCCGCGGTGGCGGAGCAGGAGCTGGCGCGCGAAGAGGAGGAATCCGTTCGCCTGGTCTACGTGGCGGCCACGCGGGCGCGCGATCTGCTGGTGGTGCCGGCGATCGGTGACGATCCCCTCGCGGGCTGGCTGGACGTGCTGCACCCCGCGGTCTACCCCAATCGCGAAGCCCGTCAGCTCGCCGTGGTGGCGAACGGCTGCCCGCCCTTCGGCAGCGACACCGTGCTCGAGCGCCCGCCCAACGCGCGCACCCAGGTGGCCGCGGTGATCCCCGGGCAGCACCGCACGGCCGACGGGGAGGCGGAGGTGGTGTGGTGGGACCCTGGCTTGCTCGCCCTCGAAGCACCGCGCGAGGTGGGCCTGCGCCAGCAGCGCATCCTCGAAGTGGACGAGGCAGGCCAAGCCGAGGCCAGCGAGGCCCATCATCGGCGCTGGCAGGAGGACCGTCAGGCGGTGCTGGCGCAGGGGGCGCAGGCCAGCTGTCGGGTGCGCACGGCCACGGCGTTGGCGGCCGACGGGGCCAAAGCGCAGGATGACTCGACCCACGCGGTCGAGGTGTTGAGCGTCGAGGCCATCGACCCGGCGCGCCCCGGGGGCCGGCGCTTCGGCACCCTCGTGCACGCCGTGTTGGCGACGGCCGAGCTGACCGCCGATGAGAGCGCCCTGGAGGCGGTCGCCAAGGTGCAGGGACGTCTGCTCGGTGCCAGCGATGAGGAGGTCACCGCGGCGATCGCGACCTGCGTGCAGGCCCTGACCCATCCCCTGGTGCGAGAGGCGGCGGACGCCCTCGCGCGCGGCGATTGCTACCGCGAGTGGCCGGTGACGGCGCGGGCCACGCAGGACCCCTCCACCCTCGTCGAAGGGGTGATCGATCTCGTGTTTCGCGACGCGACGGGAGCGTGGTGCGTGGTGGACTTCAAGACCGATCGCGAAGTGAGCGAACTGGCCGATCGCTACGCGTTGCAGCTCCACGCCTACGCCACCGCCTTGGCGCAGGCGCTGGGGTCGACACCGGGTCGCCTGGTTCTACTTCGCGTTTAGGGCGTCGCCGCCGGGGTGTGTGGCCAACGCAGGCGCACGGATACGCGGGTCGGCTCCACCGCGGTGTCGAGCTCACCGTGCAGCGAACGCAGGCGATCGCGCAGCAGGGCCAGACAGGCCTGCCCTTGCGCCTCCTCACCCGGCGGTAACCCGACCCTACCCTCAGCGATGCTCGCGAGCATGTGCACGGCGAGCTGCGCATCCTGCGTCGCCGACAAGGTGATGCTGGTCACCCCCTTATGCAGCATCGCGTAGCGCACCGCGTCGACGATCAGGTGATGCAGGTGCTGGCGCTGCGCGCCTGACAGCGTGACTTCCGGCGGGGACGCTGCCACCGCGAAGGGCCGTTGGAAGCGCTCGCTCAGCTGGTCGGCCAGGTCGCCGAGGAGGCGGGCGAGGGAACTCGCCTGGGCGCTGGGATCGAGGGTTCGGCTGAGGCCGCGGGTGCGTTCCTTGGCCTCCGCCAGCAGGGCGGATAAGTGGCCCGCGCTACGCTCGACGCCATCCTGCTCGGCCGAGCTGAGCAGAAGCACGCCGGTCAGCGCCTGGCCGAGGCCGTCGTGTAGCTCCCTGGCCAGGCGGCAGCGCTCCGCGTCCACCGCCGCGAGCACCCGATCCTCCGCTGAACGGTCCTCATCTGATCCCTTGTGATCCACCGTACAGGCCTCCTCCGCCGGCGCTTGACGCTCCCAGATGCGTTGGTACTATCAGTGACCATGACGACGCAAATCGAGTGGACGAATGATCTCGGGTGGTGGCGCCCTCGCTGACAGCGAGGGGGTACTGTTCGCACACGTCACACACGAGTCGTCCGCTTCAGACCCATCTCCTCCGCGCCGGGGTGATGGGTTTTTTATTGTCGGCGTAGACCGGATCTTAGGATTCGCGTCGCTCCCAGAGGCTGCCGATGCAAGACGCATTCGACATCATCGCCGACACGGAAACGCCCGTATCGGCGTTTCTGAAGCTCGCGCCCCTGCGCCCTCGCTACCTGCTGGAGAGTGTGGAGAGCGGGTTGCAGGTGTCCCGCTATTCGATGCTCGGCTTCGGCGAGGCGACGGAGGTGACGCTCACCGGTGAGCGCTTCGATGTCGACGGTGTCGGCCGGCCCCTGCCGCAAAATCGCGAACAGCTGCTGGATGCCCTGCGCGAGCTTCTCGCCCACGCGCCGCGGCCCAAGCCCCAGCTCGAAGGTCTGCCCTTCGCGGGCGGCCTGGTCGGCAGCGCGTCGTACGATCTGGTGCGATTCTTCGAGCGCCTGCCGACCCATGCGGAGGATGTGCTGGGGGAGCCCCTGGCCGCCTTCGTCGCCACCCGCTCCGTGCTCGTGTTCGATCACCTCACGCGGCGCGTAGCCCTCCTGCACGAAGGCACGGAGGGGGAGCGGCGCGCCCTGCGCGATGAGGTGGTGAGCCTGCTGCGCAGCGGATTGCCTGCGCACCCGACCCAGGGGCGTTTCGAGACCGGTCGCCAGAGCATGGCGCGCGGCGATTACCTGAGCGCCGTCGATCGGGTGAAGGAGTACATTCGCGCTGGCGACGTGTTCCAGCTCGTGCTCTCTGTGAGCTTCGGCGGCGACTGCGACCTCGATCCCTTCACCACCTACCGCGCCCTGCGCCTGATCAACCCCTCGCCGTACATGTACTTCGTGGACGTCGGCGGGATGCAGATCGTGGGCTCTTCACCTGAGGCCCTCGTCAGGTTGCAGCAGGGCACGGCGTCCCTGCGCCCCATCGCCGGCACCCGCCCGCGCGGCGCCTCGGCCAGTGAGGACCAGGCCTTGAAGGAGGAGCTCCTCGCCGATGCGAAGGAGAATGCGGAGCACGTGATGCTGGTCGATCTGGCGCGCAACGACCTCGGTCGTGTGGCGGCACCGGGCACGATCGAAGTGGCGCCCTATCGGCACATCGAACACTACAGCCACGTCATGCATATGGTCAGCGGCGTGCGCGGGAAGTTGGAAGCGGGCCGTGATGCCTTCGACCTGTTCGCCGCCACCTTCCCCGCCGGCACCCTGGTGGGGGCGCCGAAGGTGCGTGCGATGGAGATCATCGACGAGCTCGAGCCCCAGCGACGCGGCGTCTACGGCGGCACCGTCGGCTACTTCGGCGCCGGCGGCGGCATGGACCAGGCGATCGCGATCCGCACGCTCGTGTTCAAGGACGGTGCCTACCGCTACCAGGCGGGCGCCGGCATCGTGGCCGATAGCTTGCCGCACCGTGAGTACGACGAAGTCTTGGCGAAGGGGGCCGCCTTGGAGCGCGCCCTGTTGATGGCAGCGGAGGGTTGGGCATGAGCGCCACCGCGACGACGGCTGCGGCGGCACGGGTGCTGCTGATCGATAACTACGATTCCTTCACCTTCAACCTGCTCCAGGCCTTCCGCGAGCTCGGCGCACAGGTGGATGTGTACCGCAACGATGTGCTCAGCATCGAGCAAGCTGAGGACCTTGCGCCGACCCACCTGGTGATCTCGCCGGGCCCCGGCACGCCTGACGACGCCGGTTGTTCGATGGATTTCATCGCACAGTTCTCCGGTAGCATACCCGTGCTCGGGGTATGCCTCGGGCACCAGTCGATCGTCCAAGGGCTGGGTGGGCGCATCTCTGCGGCGGTGACCCTGATGCACGGCAAGTCTTCGCCGGTCTCCCACGACGGTGATGGCGTCTTCGCCAAGCTCGACAATCCCTTCATCGCCGGGCGCTACCACTCCCTTGCCGTCGAGGAAGGCTCGCTGCCGGAGGTGCTGCGGGTAACGGCGCGGACCGAGGACGGTGAGATCATGGGCGTCAAGCACCGCGAGCTGGAGGTGCACGGCGTGCAGTTCCACCCGGAGAGCATCCTCACGCCCCTGGGCAACCAACGGTTAGGGAATTTCCTCGCCTTGCGCGAGGCCTGAGCGCGCCATGGCGAGCGACGCACAGGCACTTGGTGATCGGGCGCGCGGCTGGCTGGCACAGCTGCTCGAGGGGCGCAGCCTCGACGAAGGGCAGGCGGGCGCCTTGCTCGAGGCACTGGCGAGCGGTGACCTGGATCCGGCGCTCGCCGGCGGGCTGCTGTGCGCCCTGCGGGCCAAGGGCGAAAGCGCCGAGGAGATTCGTGGCTTCGCGCGCGCCATGCGCGCCCTGGCGATCACGCCCGCCCTCGACGCGCAGGACAGCATCGATATAGTCGGCACGGGCGGCGATGGGTCCGGTAGCCTCAACCTCTCCACCGGCGTCTCCCTGCTCACGGCCGCGTGCGGCCTGCGCGTGGTCAAGCACGGTAACCGCTCGGTCTCCAGCCGCTCGGGGAGCGCCGACGTACTCGGCGCCTTGAACGGGGCGCTGCCTCCCTCGCCTGCGGAAGCAGGAGATTGCCTGGACGCGACGGGGTTTACGTTTCTGTTCGCGCCGCATTTCCATCCGGCCATGAAGGCGATCGGCCCGGTGCGCCAGGCCTTGAAGGCGCGCACGATCTTCAACGTGCTCGGTCCCCTCACCAACCCGGCGGCGCCTCCGTACTACCTGTTGGGGGCCTTCAGCGCGCCGATGGCTCGCCTGATGGCGCAAGCCTTGGCAGGGTTGCCGCTGGCCCGTGGATTCGTGGTGCACGGCGCGCCGGGCTGGGATGAGGCGACCCCCTGCGGCCCCTTCGAGCTGTTCGACGTACGCGACGGCGAGGTGCACCACGAGGTGCGCGATCCCGAGTCCTTAGGGCTCGCGCGCTGCGCGCCGCAGGCGCTCGCCGGTGGCGATGCGCAGGTCAACGCGACGCACCTGCGCGCTGCGCTCGCCGGCGATCGAGCGGAGGCGGCGCACATCGATGCGCTGGTGCTGGGCTGCGCCCTGGCCCTGGAGGTGAGCGGTCGGGTAGCGAGCGCGGCCGAGGGCGTCGAACTGGCTAGGGAGACGATCGATGGCGGCGCCGCCCGGACCTGGCTCGAGCGCCTACAGTCTTGGGAGCCGGCAGGGTGAGTGAGGACTTTCTGCACACGATGGCGCAGGCGTCCGCGGCGCGGGTGGTCGAGGCGCGGGCCGCGCTCGATGAAGCCACCTTGCGCGAGCGCGCGTTCAGCAGCCCGCCGCCACCGAGGCTGCGCATGCACGACGACGGCTTCGACATCATCGCCGAGATCAAGCTGACGTCCCCCGCCGCGGGCGTGTTGGCCAGCGCGGACACGGCCATCGGCGAGCGCGCCCTCGCCTACGCCGGGGCGGGTGCCGCTGCCGTGTCGGTGCTGACGGAACCGACCCGCTTCGACGGCCACCTGGAGCACCTGCGCGAGGCCGCCGCGGCGCTCGCGAGCACGCCGACCGTGGCGATGCGCAAGGATTTCCTGGTCGATGCCTATCAACTCTATGAGGCCCGTCTGGCCGGTGCGGGCGGCGCACTGCTCATCGTCCGCATGCTGGACGACGCCCGCCTGCGGGAGCTGCTGGACGTGGCCGCGGAGTGCGGCCTGTTCGTGTTGCTCGAGGCCTTCGACGAGGACGACCTGCAACGCGCGGCCCCCTTGCTCTCGAACCCGGCAGCGGCCGATGCACCGCCCGTGCTGCTCGGGCTCAACTCCCGCGACCTGCGTACCCTGGCGGTCGATGAAGGGCGCTTCGCCCGTTGCATCGATGCCTTCCCGAGCGGCGTGCCGGCGGTGGCCGAGAGTGGTTTGGAATCCCTCGCCGACGTGGCGCGAATCGCTGGCCTCGGCTACCGATGGGCGTTGATAGGGTCAGCCCTGATGCGCGATGCAAGCCCAGCCGTGATGTTGCGGCAAATGCTCGATGCCGGGCGACACGCCGCCCGGGGCAGCGGGAGCTGAGCGGCCGTGGCGCTGGTCGTGAAAATCTGCGGTGTGACCAGCTTCGAGGCGATCGAGGCGGTGAGCGCGGCGGGGGCCGATCGGGTGGGCTTCGTGTTCGCACCCTCGCCGAGGGAGGTGAGTGCGATGCAGGCAAAGCAGCTCGCCATGGCCTTGCCGCGACACGTCGAGCGGGTTGCCGTGTTCAAGCACGCCGCGCAGGATGCGGTGGACGAGGTGCTGGCGGCATTCCCCGCCCACTGGGTGCAGGCGGATGCGGCGAGCCTCGCCCAGGTGACCCTGCCGCCAGGCGTGCGCCCCATGCCTGTGCTGCGCGACGGGGAAGTCGCGTCGCACGACGCGTTGCCCACGAACATGTTGTACGAGGCCCCCGTGAGCGGGCAGGGCGTCTGCGCTGACTGGGATGCGGCGGCAGGCCTTGCCAAGCAGGCCTGGCTCATGCTGGCCGGCGGCTTGCATCCCGGCAACGTCGAGCAGGCGATCGAGCACGTACGCCCCGCCGGCGTCGATGTGAGTAGCGGCGTAGAACGCGCGCCCGGCGAGAAGGACCCTGAGCGCATCGTAGCGTTCGTGAACGCGGCCCGGAACGCGGCCGCGCGGCTCCCCGCCCAGGTGGGCGACTGAGCAGAGATAACCCGCGCTGCCCCGAGCAATGGGGCGCGCTACTTCGAGGAGAGATGACGATGAGCGCTGTCAAAGACGCAGCCATCGATGGCGAAGCCCTGCTGAAGGCACTACTCGAGGGTCGGCTACCGGACGAACGAGGTCGCTACGGTGACTTCGGCGGTCGCTACGTCCCCGAGACCCTGATTCCGGCTCTCCAGCGCCTGGATGCGGGCGTGCGCGAGATCCTGCCCGCGGAGGCCTTCGAGCAAGCCTACCGCCACGAGCTTCACACCTGGGTCGGCCGCCCGACAGCGATGACCCACGCCCCCAACCTCAGTGAGGCCTGGGGCGCCGACGTCTGGCTCAAGCGCGAAGACCTCGCCCACACGGGGGCACACAAGATCAACAACGCGATCGGTCAGGCCCTGCTAGCGAAGCAGTTGGGTGCGAAGCGGATCGTCGCCGAGACGGGCGCGGGGCAGCACGGCGTGGCCACCGCGGCGGCCTGTGCGCGCATCGGCATGCCCTGCCGGGTGTACATGGGGGCGGTCGACACGGAGCGCCAGGCGCCGAACGTGCGACGAATGCACTTGCTAGGCGCGGAAGTCTTCCCCGTCACCAGCGGCGATGCCACCCTGCGCTCGGCGATCGATGAGGCGCTGCGCGACTGGGTCTCCGATCCCGAGGGTACCTATTACATGCTCGGGTCGGCCGTCGGTCCCCATCCCTACCCGCTGCTCGTGCGACGCTTGCACTCGGTGATCGGCCATGAGTCGCGAGAGCAGCTGCTGGCGCAGGCGGGCGGTTTGCCCGACGCAGTCTTTGCCTGCGTGGGCGGCGGGTCGAATGCGATCGGCTTGTTCCACGGTTTCTTAGGTGACCGGGATGTCGAGATCTTCGGTGTGGAAGCTGGGGGGCGCGGGCTGTCGCTCGGCGATCACTCGGCCACCTTGGCGCGCGGAAAGCCCGGCGTGCTCCACGGCAGCTACTCGATGCTCCTATTCGATGGCAACGGCCAGATCCAGGAAACCCACTCCGTGTCCGCCGGCCTCGACTACCCCGGCGTGGGGCCCGAACACTCGCTCCTGCAGCAGATCGGTCGCGTGCAGTACGAGGCGGCAAGCGACGAAGAGTCCCTCGAGGCGCTCGCGGAGTGTTGTCGAACGGAAGGCATCCTGCCGGCGGTCGAAACGGCCCACGCCTTCGCCGGCGCCCGTCGTTGGGCTAAGGCGAACCCAGGCAAGCGCGTGCTGATCGGGTGCTCGGGCCGCGGCGATAAGGATGTGGACACGCTGGCCAAGGTGATGCCGTCGCTCGCCGCCGCCCCCACCGCAGGAGCGAGCGCATGAGCGGCACCCCGAGCGAGAGCATCACCACCGCCATCGAGGCAGCGCGGACGGCGGGCCGACCGGCCCTGGTGCCGTTCTTCACCGCAGGCTATCCCTCGCCGGACGCCTTCGCGGCCACCTTGCGCGAGATTGCTGGGGCGGCGGACGTGGTGGAGATCGGCGTGCCCTTCACCGATCCGATGGCCGATGGCATGAGCATCCAACGCGCTAGCCACGCGGCGCTGGAGGCGGGCGTGAGCCTGCGTTGGATCTTCGACCAGATCGAGGCCCTGGACGATCGACCGACCACACCCCTGCTCCTCATGAGCTATCTGAACCCGCTTCTCGCCTTCGGCTACGAGGCCTTGGCCGAGCGCGCGGCGCAGGTTGGCGTCGCCGGCTTCATCGTGCCGGACCTGCCCTTCGAGGAGAGCGCGGAGCTGCGCGAGGCCCTCACGGCCAAGGGCGTGGCCCTGGTGCAGTTGGTGTCGCCCCTGACCAGCGACGAGCGTTTGCCGGTGGTCTGCGGGGCGAGCGGCGGCTTCGTCTACGCCGTGACCACCACCGGCGTCACGGGCGGTGCCGGGGGCCTCGGGGACAGCGTCGGCACCTACCTGGACCGCGTGCGAGCGGCCTCGCCCCTGCCCGTCTGTGCGGGCTTCGGCATTCGCAGCGCCGCCGACGTGCAGCGCCTGGCGAGCCACGTGGATGGGGTGATCGTAGGTTCGGCCTTGGTCGAAAGCCTGGAGCGTGGCGCTGCGCCCGCTACCATGCTGCGTGAACTAGCCGGCGCCTGAGCCTCAGGTGCCGCACGAACGGAAAGGAGTCCGCTATGTTTTTCAGTAAGTTACGCCGCGGTGCGGCGGTGGCCCTGGCGCTGGGCTTGAGCGCGTCACTGCCGGCCTCCGCCACCTGGTCGGTCATCATCACCGACTCGGCCACGGGCGAGGTGGCGATCGGTTCGGCCACCTGCGTGCCCTTCGTCGACCTCAAGCGCGAGGCCAGCGTGGTGCGCGTCGGCCGCGGCGCCGGCGCGGCCCAGAGCTTCGTGGAGCCGACCGGCCGCAACCGCGGCATCATCTTCGACGAACTGGCCAACGGCACGCCGCCCGCCACCATCCTGGACATCCTCGAAGCCCAGGACAGCGGCCACCAGACCCGCCAGTACGGCATCGCCGACACGCAGGGCCGGGCCGTCGGGTTCAGCGGCAGCTCCAACGGCGCCTTCGCCAACGACGTGAGCGGCACCTCGGGCAGCCTCGCTTACGCGGTGCAGGGCAACGTGATCACGGGCCAGTCGGTGCTCGACGAGGCCGTCTCCGCCTTGCTCGAGCCAGGCGATCTGCCCACGCGCCTGATGCGCGCGATGATCGCCGCCCGCGACCAGGGCGGTGATGGCCGCTGCTCCTGCTCGCCCTTCGACGCGGACGGCTGCGGCGCCCCGCCGCCGGACTTCGACAAGTCCGCTGATGTGGGCTACATGCTGGTGGCCCGTGTCGGCGACACGGATGGCACCTGCAGCAGCAACGGCTGCGCCACCGGGGATTACTACATGGATCTGAACGTGGCCTTCGCCGCGCCGAGCGATCCCGATCCCGTGGATACCCTGTTCGCCGAGTTCCAGGCCTTCCGCGCGGACAAGACGGGCGTGCCCGATCACTTCCGCACCCTGAAGATCTTCACCGCCGATACGCTGCCTGCCGATGGCGCCAGCGTGACGCGCCTGGTGCTGGTCGCCCGTGACCTTCGGGGCGCACGGATCACCAGCGGTGGGGCGGCCGTGAGCGTGACCGTCGATCCCGCCAGCGACGTGGACGCCACCGTGCAGCCGGTGGTGGATCGCAACAACGGTCTGTACATCGTGCCCATCGTGGCCGGTCAAGACGCCGGTGAGGTGAGCTTCAAGGTCACGATCGACGACGGTACGGGGCCGGTGGAGCTGCAGCCCCAGCCGGTGCTCGAGCTCGTGCCCGCGGCTCGCTAGGAGCTAGGCTGGATGTCCCTGCGCCGCTTCAAGGATCATCGACCGGTGCTCGGTGAGCGGGTCTACGTGGATGAGACGGCGCTCGTCATCGGCCAGGTCACCCTGGCCGATGACGCCTCGATCTGGCCGGGCACGGTGGTGCGCGGCGACGTGAACCAGATCCGGATCGGTGCCCGCAGCAACGTGCAAGATGCTTGCGTGTGTCACGTGACGCACGACGGTCCCTACGCGCCGGGAGGCTTCGCCCTCACCGTCGGCGAGGACGTGACCGTCGGCCACCGCGTCGTGATCCACGGCTGCACGATCGGCGATCGTGTCCTCATCGGGATGGGCGCCGTGGTCATGGATGGCGCGGTGGTGGAGAGCGAAGTGTTGCTCGGTGCCGGCGCGCTGGTGCCCCAGGGCAAGCGCTTGGAGTCGGGTTACCTCTACGCGGGCGTGCCCGCGCGGCAGATTCGTCCCCTCTCCGCCGAGGAGATCGAATCGCTCCCCTACTCCGCCAGGCACTACGTGAAGATGAAGGACGCGTACCTGGCCGATCGCGCCGAAGGCCAATAGAGCGCTTAGGCGCTGTCGGCTGCTTCGAGCACAGAATTCACACAACCGAGGCGGTCGCGCAAATCGTGGCCGCAGGAGCCTTCCCATGACCGCTACCGCAGCGCCCCAGTCCCTCGCGCTTTACCACTTTCTCGGTTGCCCCTACTGCGAGATGGTGCGCGCCGTGATCGATGAGTTCGCTATCGATGTGGAGTTCCGCGACATCTACGGTGACCCGAAACACCGTGATGACTTGGTCGCCGCTCGTGGCCGTCAGACCGTACCGGTGCTGGCGATAACGGACGCGGCGGGCGAGGTGCAGTGGATGCCGGAGTCGAGGGACATCGTGCAGTGGCTGCGCGAACGCCACGCCGACGGCACGCTAGCGAAGTAGGTCGAACACCGCATTCGTCGGCGGACGCACGCCACGCCAGAGGTGGAACGCCTCCGCCGCTTGCTCCACCAGCATCCCTAAACCCGTTGCCACCTGACGGGCTCCTGCGCTTCTCGCCCAGCGCTCGAAGGGCGTGTCCTCGCCGTAGAGCATGTCGTAGCAGAAGGCCTCCCGGATGATCTTGGGCGGCAGATCGGGCACGGCGCCTTGCATGCCCGAGGAGGTCGCGTTGATCACCACGTCGTAGGGCGCTTGGCCCTCCAGGGCAGCGCGCGTCACGGCGGCGAGGTTCGCGGAGTGCCCGCGCGCTCGCAGGTGTTCGACCAAGGCCTCCGCGCGCGCGGCGGTGCGGTTGACGACGTCGATACTCGCGCACCCTGCGCGCAGCAAGGGCCCGCAGGTGCCGCGGGCGGCGCCACCAGCACCCACCATCAGCAGTCGGGCACCGTTGAGCGAGACGCCATGGCGTTGGGTGAGGTCCTGTACCAGGCCGGCACCGTCCGTGTTGTGGCCGACCATGCGCGGGGTGGTGGTGGACCGATCGATGATGACCGTGTTGACCGCACCCGCCTCGGCCGCCTCGTCGCCGAGTGCGTCACAGCGCGCCATCACTGATTCCTTGTGCGGCACGGTTACATTGAAGCCGTGCATCGAAGGTCGCTCGCGGAATGCCTGGAGCGTATCGGCGAGGTCTTCCGGCGCGACCGGATGGGCCTCGTAGGTGAGCGCCTCGGCGCAACTCTCGGCGAACCGGCGGTGGATCTGCGGTGAGCGCGTGTAGTCGAGCGGCCATCCGATGACAGCGTAGCGATCCATGACGGGCGCTGACCGATCAGTCGCTGCGCAGCCACTCGGCAGCTTGCAGGGAATAGTAGCTGAGCACCGCATCGGCCCCTGCACGCTTGCAACCTAACAGAGCCTCTAGCACGACCTTACGCTCGTCGAGCCAGCCTTGCTGGGCTGCCGCCTTGAGCATCGAGTACTCGCCGCTCACCTGGTAGACCATGGTGGGCACGCCGAAGGCATCCTTCACCCGGCGCACGATATCCAGGTAGGGCATGCCGGGCTTGATCATCACCATGTCGGCGCCTTCGTTGATGTCCATCGCCACCTCGTGCAGGGCCTCGTCCGAGTTGGCCGGGTCCATCTGGTAGGTGTCCTTGCTGCCGGCGCCCAGGTTGGCGGCGGAGCCGACGGCATCGCGGAAGGGTCCGTAGTAGGCCGAGGCGTACTTGGCAGCGTAGGCGAGGATGCGTGTGTTGCGATGGCCGCCCTGCTCCAACGCCTCGCGGATGGCGCCGATGCGGCCATCCATCATGTCCGACGGGGCCACGACGTCGGCCCCGGCGTCGGCGTGGGAGCGCGCCTGGCGGACGAGCGTCTCCACGGTGTCGTCATTCATTACGTAGCCGCTGGCGTCGATCAGGCCGTCCTGGCCGTGGGAGGTGTAGGGATCGAGGGCCACGTCCGTGATGATGCCGAGCTCGGGGAAGCGGTCCTTGAGCGCCGCCGTTGCCTGCTGGGCGAGGCCGTCTGGGTTGTAGGCTTCCTCGGCCAAATCGGACTTCTTCTCCGTGGGCACCACGGGAAACAGGGCCAGCGCCGGGATGCCCAGCTTCAGTGCCCGCTCCGCCGTCTCGTACAGGTAATGCAGCCCCTGGCGCTCCACCCCTGGCATGGAGGGAACGGGCTCGCGCGCGTCCGGCGCTTCCAGCACGAACACCGGGTAGATGAAGTCCGCCGCGGTGAGCACGTTTTCGCGCACCAGATCGCGGGAGAAGGCATCGCGACGCAGGCGACGAGGACGGCGGGCGGGGTAGCTGGGATTGATCATGGGGTCGGCCTTGGAACGGATGTCATGCTTAGGGGCCAAGTGTCACCGAATCGAGAGAGTGTCGCCAATAAAACGCGACTCACAGGACTGTGATCGCGTGGCGACGCTGGCGTCGGTTCTTTGTTTCGAAGAGTGTCGCGAGGTTGAGGGTGGTCGACTACACTCGCCCTTCGGCGACACGCGTGATCTACGGGTTTGCGGAACCTGAGCCACGCGCGGCAGGTCTACTCGCCCTACCGCGAGGACTCCTCCGTTCATCGCGGACATCTGGGGGCGGTGAAACCTTTTTCCTAGTGCTGACCACCAACACCAAGCCAGGCCGGTGAAGCATGACGGCGTCCAGACGCCCTGCTGGTCACCGGATGAACACGCTTAGCTCATGTTTGAGCAGTTGATCGATACGTTTACTCCCAAGGAGACACAACGATGTCCGACAAGACCGACAAGGCCCTGAAGCCGATCACCCTCGCCGTTAGTGCCGCGCTGGTTACCAGCTTCGGTGCCTCGGTATTCTCGGCTTCGGCCAGCGCCAACCCCTTCTCTGCAGCAGATCTCTCCAGCGGCTACATGGCCGACACCCTGGGCGAGGGCAAGTGTGGCGAAGGCAAGTGTGGCGGCGAGAAGGGCGAAGAAGGCGCCTGTGGCGGCGACAAGGGTGAGGAAGGCGCTTGTGGCGGCGACAAGGGCGAAGAAGGCGCTTGCGGCGGCGACAAGGGTGAAGAAGGCGCCTGTGGCGGCGACAAGGGCGAAGAAGGCGCTTGTGGCGGCGACAAGGGTGAAGAGGGCAAGTGCGGCGAAGGCAAGTGCGGCGCTGCCTAATTCCCTAGGCTGAACGGGCGATCGCGTCGGGCGCAGTGCATCGGGTGCTGCGCGCGACCCCTCGCCACTAACGGGCTCGCGAGTGTCATCATTCGCGGGCCCGTTTGTTTTTGAGCATCGTAGCGAGGACGCGAGTGGCCAAGCGAGGAGCGGTAGCGGGGGAAGACGGACGCAAGCGTTGCCCCTGGTGTCTCGGCGGTGCGGACTACGTGGCCTATCACGACGAGGAGTGGGGAGTGCCCGTCTGGGACGACGCCCAGCTCTTCGAATGCCTGACCCTGGAGAGCGCCCAGGCGGGACTCAGTTGGATCACCATCCTGCGCAAGCGCGAGGGCTATCGCCGCGCCTTCGCCGGCTTCGATCCGCTCAAGGTGGCCCGCTTCACCCCGAAGCGCGTGGAGAAGCTCCTCCAGGACGCCTCGATCGTGCGCCACCGGGCCAAGATCGAAGCCGCTATCGGCAATGCGCGCGCCTTCCTGGAATTGCAGGCCCGCCACGGCAGCTTCGCCGACTGGCAGTGGGCGTTCGTCGACGGCGAGCCGATTCGCAATCGCTGGCGCGGCCTCGAGGAGGTGCCCGCGAGTACGCCCGCGTCTGATCGAATGGCCAAAGCGCTGAAGGCCGAGGGCTTCAAGTTCCTCGGCACCACCACCGTCTATGCGCACATGCAGGCCACCGGCATGGTGAACGATCACCTCCAGTCCTGCTTTCGCTACCGTGAGGTGACTGGCCGGGAGGCTTGAGAGCAGGGCATCATGCGCTCCAATAGCGACCCGTTCACCCGCCTGCTGACAGGGAGTCCTAGGCCTCATGCCCATTCAAGTTCCACTCATCACCGGTCTCTACGCCGGCCTTTGTACGCTCCTGATGCTGGTGCTCGGCGCGCGCGTGAGCATGAACCGTCGACGCCACAAGGTGGGCGTCGGGACCGGCGGCAACCGCGATCTGGAACTCGCCGTGCGCGTGCATGGCAACGCGGTCGAGACCATCCCCGTCGGGTTGCTCCTGCTGCTGCTGTTCGAGCTGAATGGGGCCGCGGTCTGGGCCGTGCACGCGGCGGGCGCGATCTTCACGATCGCTCGTATCTCCCACGCATCGGGCCTCAGCAGCTCCGCTGGCGTCACCCAGCGCCGATTCCTCGGCATGGCGGCTACCTGGAGCGTGATGGCCGTGCTCGCAATCGCGCTGGTAGTGCAGACGGCCGTGGGCTTGCTCAGCTAGGCCCGCTCAGTCGGTAGCGAAGATCTGCCGATCGTCCGCGAAGGCTTTGAACTCCAACGGGTTGCCGCTGGGGTCGCGAAAGAACATCGTGCGCTGCTCGCCGGTGGAGCCGGCGAAGCGGGTGGTCGGGGCGATCAGGAACGCTGTGCCCGCCGCGGTGAGGCGCGCGGCGAGGGCGTCCCATGCGGGGATCGTCAGGATCACGCCGAAATGGCTCGCCGGCACCTGTTCGCCATCGACGGGATTGGTCGACGCGGGGCTGGCTGGCGTATCGGTCAGGTGCACCGTGAGCTGATGACCGAAGAAGTCGAAGTCTAGCCAGCGCGCACTGGCGCGACCGCAGGCGCACCCCAGGAGCTCGCCGTAGAACGCCTGGGCCTGGGCGAGGTCGTGCACCGGTAAGGCGAGATGGAACGGGCGTAGCGCTTGAGTCAGCGCCGCGCCCGGGCCTTCGCTCACTCGCCGTCGCTCGAGGACTTGGCGGTTTTCTTCTTGGCCGCCGTCTTCTTCTTGCTCGCCGCTTTCTTCTTGGTGGTCGTCTTCTTCTTAGACGCGGCCTTCTTCTTGGTCGCCGTCTTCTTGCGCGTGGTCGTGGTCTTGCGACGGGCCGCCTCGCGCTGACGTCCGCCAGCCTCGTCGTCGTTGGCCGCGCTGGCGGCGACTGCCGTCGCGGCCTTGGTCTTCTTGCTGGCGCCGCGCCGCTTGCCCCGCTCCGGGGCAGCTGCGATGAGCTCCTGGCATTCTTCCAGCGTCAGCGACTCGGGCTCACGGTCCTTCGGCACCTTGGCGTTCTTCTTGCCGTCGGTGATGTAGGGGCCGTAGCGACCGCGCAGAATCTTGATGTTGTCCACGCCGAAGTCTTTGATCGTGCGGTTCGCATCCTCGTGCTTCTTCTGCGCGATGAGTTCGAGGGCGCGGGGCAGCTCGATCGTGTAGGGGTCGTCGTCGTCTTTGATCGAGACGTACTTGCTGCCGTACTTCACGTAGGGGCCGAAGCGACCGATGTTGGTGGAGACGGCTTCGCCTTCCGGGGTCTCGCCTAAGTTGCGCGGCAGCTTGAACAGCTCGAGGGCTTCCTCGAGGGTGATCTGCTCCATCTTCTGGCCCGGCCGCAGACCGGCGAACTTCGGCTTCTCCTCATCGTCCTTGGTGCCGATCTGCACCACGGGCCCGTAGCGGGCGAGGCGCACGCTTACGGGGCGGCCGCTCTTCGGGTCCGTGCCGATCTCGCGGGCCTGGATGGCCTGGCTGCGGTCGATGTCCTTGCCCTGGTCCACCTGCTCCTTGAAGGCCTTCCACCAGGCGTGCATGAGCGGCACCCAGTCACGTTCGCCGCGGGACACGTCGTCGAGCTCGTCCTCGAGCCGCGCCGTGAAGTCGTAGTCCACGTAGCGTTCGAAGTGTTCGGTGAGGAAGCGCGCGACCACGCGGCCAACGTCCGTGGGTGTGAAGCGACGACGCTCAAGCTCGACGTACTCGCGGGAGACGAGGGTCGAGATGATCGAGGCGTAGGTGGAGGGACGGCCGATGCCGTGCTCTTCCAGGGCTTTCACCAGGGAGGCTTCCGTGTAACGCGGCGGCGGCTCGGTGAAGTGCTGCTCGGGGAGCATTTCGATCAGCTTCACGGCGTCGCCCTTCTCGAGCGGCGGCAGGATGCGATCGCCTTCCTCTACCATGTCGTCCTGACCCTCCTGGTACACGGCGAGGAAGCCTGGCTTGACCAGGGTAGAGCCGCTGGCGCGCAGCTTGTGCGGGCCGGCGGCGAGGTCGACGCTCACCGTGTCGTAGAGCGCCTGCTCCATCTGACAGGCCACGGTGCGCTTCCAGATGAGTTCGTAGAGGCGGAACTGATCGTCGTCGAGGTACTGGCGCAGGTCCGCGGGCACCCGGGCCGAGGAGGTGGGGCGAATGGCCTCGTGTGCCTCCTGAGCGTTCTTCGACTTGGTCTTGAAGGCACGCGGCGTCTCGGGCACCTCGGTGGCGCCGTAACGCCCGGTGATCACCTCGCGCAGCTCCGTCAGCGCCTCCTGGGCGAGGGACACGGAGTCCGTACGCATGTAGGTGATCAGACCGACCGAGCCCTGGCCGATGTCGATGCCCTCGTAGAGCTTCTGCGCCGTGCGCATGGTGCGCTGGGCGCCGAAGCCGAGCTTGCGCGAGGCCTCCTGCTGCATCGTCGAGGTGGTGAAGGGCGGCGCAGGGTTGCGGCGGCGCTGCTTCTTGGTGACGTTGGCGACCAGCATCTCGCCGCCGGCGGCATCTTCGATGGCCTTGACCGCCTTCATCGTGCCTTCGGCGTCGGTGAAGGTGAACTGCTCCACCTTGGTACCGTCGAATTCCGTTAGGCGTGCCGTGAAGTTGGTCGAGTCCCTATCGAGGCGCGATTCGATCGACCAGTACTCGCGCGAGACGAACTTCTCAATTTCCAGCTCGCGCTCAACGATCATGCGAAGCGCGGGGCTCTGCACGCGGCCGGCGGAGAGGCCGCCGCGGATCTTGCGCCAGAGCAGGGGCGAGAGGTTGAAGCCGACCAGGTAGTCGAGGGCTCGACGCGCCTTGTAGGCATCTACCAGTTCCAGGGACAAGCCCTTGGGATTGGCTACCGCGTCCTGGATCGCGCGTTCGGTGATCTCGTGGAACACCACACGCTGCACGTCGCGGTTTTCCAGCAGGCCTTGTTCGCCCAGTAGTTCCGCTAGGTGCCAAGAAATGGCTTCCCCTTCGCGGTCCGGGTCAGTGGCCAGGTACAGGGCGTCGGCCTTCTTCAGGGCGCGGGCGATGGCGTCCACATGCTTCTGGTTGCGCTCGATGACCTCGTAGCGCATAGCGAAGTCATTCGCCGGATCGACGGCACCTTCCTTGGGCACGAGGTCACGGACGTGACCGTAGGAGGCGAGTACGTCGTAGTCCTTGCCCAGAAACTTCTTCAGGGTCTTGGCTTTCGCCGGTGACTCGACGACGACCAGGTGCTTTGGCATCGCTTCGATTCAGCTCTTGAAAGAAAAGGGTTTACCGACCACTAAAACGCAAACCGCGGCAGGTGCCGCGGTTCAGGGTCGATGCTTTGGGGCGAGCAGCCTTCCTTAATGGACGATTGCCGTTCCCTCTTCGAAAATCAAGTCCTCCATCCGCGCGTAGGCCACTTCTTGGCCCGGCTGGGTGAACAGGACGAGCAGCACGACCCACTTGATCTGCTCCACATCGACCTCGCTGCCGAGGGCCATGATGCGGTCGATGGTGAGCTCGCGCTGGGCGGCGGAGAGGATGCCAACGTGCTCTAGGTAAAGGAGGTAGCCGCGGCAATGCACGTCCAGGCGCTCACACTCCTCGTCACTGAAGACGCGAATGGCGCGATCGGTGACGGGGTGCGCCCCCTCGTCGGCTCTCTCCTCACTGAGGCCGTCGAGCCATTCGAGGGCGTGGTCGATCTCCAGACGCCCGAAGCCGGCCTTTTCCAACTCGCCGCGCAACGCATCGCGGTCGGGTTCCGGCTGGGGGTCGGCGTCGAGATAGGCCTCAAACAGATACATCAGGACGTCGAGCACGTCTTCCTTCATCGCGATCTTGGTTCCTGGGCGACCTTATTCCTGGCGAGAGAGCAGGGCGTAACGGCCGTCCGCAAAGCGGCAGGCGACGCCTTGGACTTCTAATGCCGGCAGAATGGAGCAAAGGGCTTCCGTCGTCAATCCGCTGCGGGCGGCGATCTGCTCGATGGTGGCGGGATCGTGCCCCAAGTTGTCGATAACCTTTCCGCTTTGTGGCGGTAACGTGTCAGGGAGCTCAGACCCCTCCGAGATCTTTGCTGCAGTGCATTTGGGCGTCGGGCAGAGGGCGCCCAGGAGCGCCGGCAGGGCGTCCACCACATCCTCCGGACGCTCCACGAGAACTGCCCCATCGCGAAGCAGCAGGTGGCATCCCCGAGCGGTCGGGCTGCGCACGGATCCGGGGATGGCGAACACTTCGCGCCCGGCCTCGTTGGCGAGCCGAGCCGTGATCAGACTGCCGGATCTCTCGGCAGCCTCGACCACGAGCGTACCGACGGCTGCCCCGGCGATGATCCGGTTGCGTTGGGGGAAGTGGTGGCGCAGGGCGGGGGTGCCTGGGAGGAACTCGCTCAGCAGCTGGCCGTCGCGGGCGATCGCGCGCGAGAGCGCGTGGTGCTCGCAGGGGTAGACCCGATCCGGTCCCGTGGCGAGCACCGCCACCGTTCGCCCGCCGGCGCTGAGGGCCCCACGATGGCTGGCGCCGTCGATCCCGTGGGCCAGGCCGCTGATGATCGTGAAGCCTGCACCGGCCAAGGTACGCGCGAAGCTGTGGGCGAGCTCCATGCCCGGTGGCGAGGCTCGACGCGAGCCCACCATGGCGAGCATCGGCTCGCCGAGGCCCGTCGGTGGGCCTTCGCTCAGTAGGACGAGCGGGGGATCGGCGGTGGTGAGCAGGAGTTGCGGGTAGGCGCTATCGCTGCAGGTGATCAGGCGGCGCTCGTCGGGGGCGCCTCGGAGCCAGGTCAAGGCGCTGGCGACGCTGGTGGGGTCGGGACGCAGGAGCCAGCGGCAGGCCTTGGCGCCGAGGCCGAGGGCTTGCCAGACGCTGCGCGGCTGCGTCCATAGCGCGAGCGGGTCGCCGAGTTCGCGGCGAATGGTGGGCAGGCATCGCGCGATGCCCGGCGTCGCCGCCAGCAGCAGCCAGGCGATGAGGTGATCCATCGCCTGTGGGGAGGGGTGTTCCGCGGCCATGGACCCAGTCTGGGGCCTGGAGCCGCGATGCTGGGGCGCCGATTCTGGGCGCCTTCACCGGATTCTCAGTCAGATGTGCGTCGGGTCGATCAGCGAGCCGACTTGTCGCGGCGTGCGGCGCGCCGTTCCTCGCGCAGCTCCTCGTCGGAGGCCTCACCCGGGGTGCGCACGATGTCAGCCACCCGCATTTCGCTGGTCGCGCTCATGACCAACGCGTAGCTGATCTCGTCGAGGACCCGGAAGACGAGCACCCGCCCCGCGTACTCCTGGGGCAGGCGTACGCTGTTGAAGGGCCCGCCGCGGAAGCGATCGCGCACCTTCTCGCCGCGCTGAAACACCTCCAACACGTGCCCTTGCTGCAGGCCGTCGTCGCCGCCGCGGTTGAGTACCACCACCTGGTACTGGCCGATCAGCGATACGCCATCGACCACATCCACGATGCTGCCCTGGATACGTTCTTCGGGCACGGTCGGATAGAAATAGAGAGGAATGTCCGTATCGAGGGGCAGCAGGATGTCGCCTGCGAGGGCCTCGCGGGTGCTCTCCGTGAGCAGCACCGTGGCCGGATCGCCCTCGCGCTCTACCTGCGCCTGGCCGACGTAGAGCGCTTCGCGACCGATCGTGCGGCCCGTATCGGGGTCGACGTATTTGTCTCCCACGTGCATGAGGGAGAAGGTCGCTCCGCGCGTGAGCCCCTTGCCGCGCACGTAGGCGCGCAGGCCCTGGCCGCCGATCAGGTGTTCGCCTTGCAGCTGCAGCAGGTAGGGCGCCCGGTTGATCTGGCCCTTGGTCAGCACCGTGGGTCGGGTGAGGAACGGGGCGATCACCTCGTAGGGGATGGTCGTGATCGCATCATCAAGCGACGAACGGCGTATCTGCGGGGACAGTTTCAGGGTGGACTGCGCAAGTCCGCCGCGGTCCAGGCGCAGCTGGGGCACCCCGTCGACGTAGATCAGGGTCAGCCGGTCGCCCGGGAAGATCAGGTGGGGGTTTTCGATCTGCTCGTTGACGTACCAGATCTCCGGCCACCGCCAGGGCTCGGCGAGGAACTTCTCAGAGATGTCCCACAGGGTGTCGCCGCGTACCACCACGTAGGTGTCGGGCGCGTCGTCCGCCAGCGGGATGCGGCTACCGCTGCCACCGCTCGTCGCCCGGCGCACCGGTGGCGGGGCGGGCTGGCTGCGAGGCGGTTCCGGCGGCGGCGTGTAGGTCCGTGCAACCGGCGCCGCTTCCTCAGGCTCCCTCGAGGCGTCTCCGAATGTGCCGCAAGCTGAGGTAACAGCGAGGGCAGCCGCGGCGGCGGCGATCAATACCAGGCGCATCTTATGCGTAGCTCCTACTGCGCGGCCCTTCGGGGCTGCGGTCACGATCTGGTCGACTGATATAATCTACCCAGTCTGCAGCGGCCTATCCTTGCAGGCGGCACACTCTTGAACGTTGGCGCTAGCGCACCCACCTGACCGAAGGTGTGGCGTGGAGCCTCTGCTCCCCGCCCAGCGGTCCGATTACGTCCAATCCAGGCACGATTATGGCAATCCTCACGATACTTGAATATCCCGACAGTCGGCTGCGAACCAAAGCACAGCCTATCGAGGAGGTCGACGATGGCATCCGTCAGCTGATCGACGACATGTTCGAGACGATGTACGCCGCACCGGGTATCGGCCTCGCTGCCACCCAGGTGAACGTGCACAAGCGTCTGCTGGTTGCGGATGTCACCGAGGATCACTCCCAGCCCGTCACCCTGATCAACCCCGAGATCATCGAGCGCGATGGGGTGCGTATGGGCGAAGAGGGCTGCCTGTCCGTGCCGGGCTACTACGAGGCCGTCGAGCGGGCGGAGTCCATCCGTGTGCGTGCCCTCGATCGCCATGGCGAGACCTTCGAGATGGAGGCTGAGGGACTGCTGGCCGTGTGCATCCAGCATGAGATGGATCATCTCGAGGGCAAGCTCTTCGTGGACTACCTCTCCGAGCTCAAGCGCACGCGGATCCGCAAGCGCCTGGAGAAATCACGCAAAGTGGCGGCCAGCGCCAGCTGATTCCACGCGCCTCCCGGTGATCGTCCTGGTCCACTGCGCGGCGAGCGCAGGCAGCACGCGGCGATGAGTGTGCCTCGCATCGTTTTCGCGGGTACGCCAGACTTCGCGGTGCCCACCCTCGAGGCGCTCGTGCAGGCTGGCCTGCCGGTGGTCGGGGTGTACACCCAGCCGGACCGACGGGTGGGGCGTGGCAAGAAGCTGCATGCACCGCCCGTCAAGCAGTGCGCCCAGGCGCACGATCTGCCCGTCTACCAGCCGGACCGCATTCGCGACGACCTGCCGACCCTGACGGCGCTGGCACCGGACCTAATGATCGTCGTGGCCTACGGTCAGTTGCTCACGCAAGCGGTGCTCGACGTGCCGACGCGCGACACCCTCAACGTGCACGCATCGCTCCTGCCGCGCTGGCGTGGGGCCGCGCCGATCCAGCGGGCGATCGAGGCGGGCGACGCCACGACGGGGGTGGCCATCATGCGCGTGATGCTGGAGCTGGACGCAGGTCCGGTGTATCGCGTGGGCGAACTTCCGATCGAGGCGGCCGACACCACGGCGACCCTGCACGATCGCCTCGCCACCCTCGGTGCTTCCCTGCTGGTAGAGACGGTAAAGGCCTTGGTCGATGCGGACTACACGCTCGAGCCTACCGAGCAAGATGTTCGCGATGTCACCTACGCTCACAAGTTGAGCAAGGCGGAAGCGGTGATCGATTGGCAGGAGTCGGCAGCGGTCATCGCGCGCCGTGTGCGCGCCTTCGTACCCTGGCCCGTGTGTCAGACAGGGCTCGACGGGCTGGACGGACCCCTGAGGGTTTGGGCAGCGAGTGTGGCGGTCGCCCCGGAGGAGGCGCCATCGGTGGCGCCGGGAACGGTCATCGCTCAGGGTCAGGAGGGCGTCGATGTGATGACCGGTGACGGCGTGCTGCGTATCACCCGGCTCCAGGCGCCTGGACGAAAACCCGTATCCGCTCGGGAATTCGTCAACGCGACGCCCCTGCTCCATCGCCTCCTGCAGTGAGCGAGCCCGGCACACCTAAGAAACCTACTCGGCGGCGGCGTAAGGCAAAGGCTCACGCTTCGCCCACGGGCGGCACTGCGCTCGGCTCGCCGGCCCGCGTGCGCCTGCAGGCCGCCCGCGCGGTGGTTGGGGTCGTTCGCGACGGCCGCTCGCTAACGCGCTTGCTCCCCAAGCACGCGAGCCCCATCGAAGCCCCCCGCGACCGCAGCTTCTACCGCACCCTCGTGTTCGGCACGATCCGCTACTGGGAGCGCTATCGGTTCTTATTGACGAAATTGCTAGGTAAGCCCCTGCGCGAGGACGCCCATCTGCTCGAGGCGCTCCTGTGCGTGGGTCTGTGTCAGCTGGAGCACCTGGCGGTGCCGGCGCACGCTGCCGTCGGGGAGACGGTGGCTGCTGCGCGCGCCGCACTCGGCAAGGGGCCGGCGGGGCTCGCCAACGCGGTGCTGCGACGCTACGACCGCGAGCGAGCCTCCCTGGATGCGGCCGTGGCGGACGAGCCCACCGCCCACCACGCCCTGCCGAGCTGGTGGTTGGCCCGCTGGCGCGAGGATTGGCCCGAAGACTGGCAGGCCCTGGCCCTGGCTGCCCGCACGCAGGCCCCCATGTGGCTACGGGTCAACGCTCAGCGCCTGTCGCGAGAGGACTGGCTGGCACAGGCCGGATTGGAGGCCCGTGTGCACCCCACCCTGCCCCAAGCGTTGTGCTTGGAATCGGCGGTGGACGTGCAGGCCCTGCCCGGCTTCGAGGCAGGCGAGGTGTCGGTGCAGGACGCGGCGGCGCAGTACGCGGCCCATGCGTTGCAAGCGCCGCCCGGTGCGCGCGTTCTGGATGCCTGCGCTGCCCCGGGGGGCAAGAGCGCACATCTAATGGAGATCGTGCCGGGGATCGAACTGCTGAGCATCGATGTCTCGGCGCGCCGGCTGGAGCAGGTGGAGGAAACGCTGGTGCGATTGGGGCTGGAGCAGGCGTCTGCCAGTCGTCGTCTGGCGGCGGATGCCGGGGATCCGCAGACGTGGTGGGATGGACGTCTCTTCGATCGTATTTTGCTCGATGCGCCGTGTTCCGCGAGCGGGGTGATCCGCCGTCATCCGGATATAAAGTTGTTGCGTCGTCACGACGACCTCGGCCCGCTGGCGCAAACGCAGGCGCTGCTGTTGCGCAAACTGTGGCCCTTGCTCGCCCCTGGCGGACGCCTACTTTACGTTACCTGCTCAGTACTGAAGTGCGAAAACGATGCGGTGGTCAGCGATTTTCTGAGTGAAATGAGCGATGTTGAGGTGGAGGATCTGACCCTTCACGGGGCGCGAAAAACCGCCTACGGGTGTCAAATCATGTCTGGAGAGGACGACATGGACGGCTTCTATTATGCTTCGCTCGTGAAACCCTGAGCTGAATCGCGTCTGATGAGCACTGCCTACGCAATCGCTACCACTCACGGCCTGGAGCCCGCCGCGTCGCCATCGACGCACGGGTCGTCGCGTGTGCGCCACGGTTGGGCAGCGATCGGGCTCATCGGGTGGCTGCTGGTCGCGCTGTTCGCGATGGCCAACTCGGCCGAGGCCGCCGGCAACTTCGAGGTGCGCTCGGCCTACACCTCCCTGCGCGACGGGGTCGTGTTCCTCAACGCGCAGATCCATTACGACCTGCCGGACGGCGCCGAGGGGGCCCTGCGCAGCGGGGTCACCCTGGACCTGGTCATTCAGATCGAGGTGGAGCGAAATCGACGTTTCCTGCCCGATCGCACGGTGGCCAGCCTGCGCCAGCGCTACACCTTGTCCTACCATGCCCTCAGCGACCGCTACGTGGTTCGCAACGTGAACAGCGGGGAGCAGGGCTCCTTCGCTACGCTGGAGGACGCCCGCGAAGAACTCGGCGATCTGCGCGATCTGCCGGTGATCGACGATGGGTTGCTGCGCGACGGATCCGCCTACGAAATGCGCATCCGCGCCGTGCTCGATCGGCAACGCCTGCCCGTGCCGATCAGCACCCTCGCCTCGCTGTTCGACGATTGGCGGCTGGCGAGTAATTGGTTCACATGGCGACTGACGTCCGCAGACTAAGACGACTCCTCACGACCCTTGGCGCCGTGTTCGGCGTCGCTATGCTCCTCGGCTCCCTCGCCCTGCTGGCGGAAAGCACGCAAAACCGCGGTCAGTTCGGCCAGACCCAGCTGGTGATCCTGGCCAGCACGGCGATGGGTGTGGCCGTCATGTGCCTGCTCATCCTGTTCGCCCTGGTGCGCCTGGCGCGGGAATACGCGCGCGGCGAGGCGGGATCACGGCTGAAGGTGAGGATGGTCTCGATCTTCGCCGTGCTGTCCCTCCTGCCGGTGCTGATCGTCTTCGCCTTCTCGCTCCAGTTCATCACCCGCGGTATCGACAGTTGGTTCGACGACGACGTCGGCCAGGGCCTGAGCGAGGCCCTCTCGCTCGCCCGCCTGGCCCTCGATGCGCGCAAGGACGAGTTCCGCGCCACCACCCTGGACATGGCGGACAGCCTCGCCGGGCTGGACGACGTCGAGCTTTACGGTGAGCTCGATCGCCTGCGTGAGCGCTTCGGCGCCCAGGAGCTGACCGTGCTCGCCTCGTCCGGGCGCATCCTCGCCCTGAGTGCGGGCCTGCCGAATCTCGCCGAGCAAACCGTGGCCCCGAGCAGCCCCTCCCTGTCCTTGCCGCCGTTGCGCCAGGGCGAGGCCTACGTGGAGGTGGAGCCGCTCCCAGCGGGGGGGCTGTTGGTGCGCACGGCGGTGCACATGGACGCGCCGACCTCCGGCGAGCACCGAGTGCTGGTGGGGGTCTTCTCCGTGCCAGAGCGTTTCTCCGAGCTGGCGGAGACGGTGCAGGGGGCCTACACGGCCTACGCGAGATCCGACTACCTGCGTCAGCCGCTGAAGTTCAGCTTCGCGCTCACCCTGACCCTGGTGCTGCTCCTGTCCGCCCTGAGCGCGGTGTGGGGGGCCATCTTCGCGGCGCGCCGGGTGGTGGCGCCCATTCAGGATCTCGTGGCCGGCACACGCGCGGTGGCTGAGGGCGACTTCTCGCGCAAGCTCCCGGTGCCGACGCGCGACGACATCGGCTTTCTGGTCAACTCCTTCAACGACATGACCGAGCGCTTGGGCCAGGCCCAGGCCCTCGCCCAGCGCGCCCGCCAGGCGACGGAGAGCGAGCGCGGCAAGCTGAGCACGATTCTCGCCAGCCTCTCGACCGGCGTGGTCGCCCTGGAGCCGGACCAACGGGTGCGGGTGGCGAATACGGCCGCCGAGACCATCCTCGGCATCACCATCGTGCCGGGGCAGCGCCTGAAGGCCCCGCCCGGGTCATCGGTAGCCCTCGAGCGTTTGCTGCAGGTGGCCCAGGAGCACTTCGCCGCCGGCCGCCGCGCGTGGCGGGAGCAGATCGCGTTCACCGGCGAGCGGGGACCCCGTGTGCTGATGTGCGCGAGCGCGATCCTGCCGGGCGACGATCCCGCCGCTCAGGGCAGCGTGCTGGTCTTCGACGAGGTGACTCGCTTGATGCGGGCCCAGCGCGATGCGGCCTGGGGCGAGGTGGCGCGCCGCCTGGCCCACGAGATCAAGAACCCGCTCACGCCTATCAAGCTGTCGGCCGAGCGCGTCCGCCGGCGCTACCTGCGGGGTGATGATGGCGGGGATGACATGGCGGTGCTTGATCGCGCCACCCACACGATCATCCAGCAGGTCGATGCCATGCGCGGGATGGTCGACGCCTTCCGCGACTACGCGCGCGCGCCGGAGCTCAATCTCAGCCTCGTCGACGTGAATCGAATCGTCTCGGAGGTGGTGGAGCTCTACCGCGATCGCGAATTGCCGGTGCGGGTGGAGGTGGCCACAGACCCCGATCTGCCGCCGGCGGAGGCTGACGGCGATCGCCTGCGCCAGATCCTGCACAATCTGATTACCAATGCGATCGAGGCGCTGTCGGAGCGCACGGACGGCCGTATCCGCCTGTTTACTGCGCTGCAGCAGGAGGACGGTCACGACTTCGTGCAACTGCGCGTCGAGGACAACGGGCACGGCTTTCAGCTGCCGAGCGTCGCCCATGTTTTCGAGCCCTACGTGACGACGAAGGAAAAGGGGACTGGGCTCGGGCTTGCGATCGTGCGCAAGATAGTGGAAGAACATGGCGGGGGGATCGAACTAGGCGACATGCCAGCGGGAGAGGGCGCCTGGGTCAGCATCGTGCTGCCCCGCGACGCCGATGCCCGCGCCTACGCCGCCGCTCGCCTCGCTGCCGGAGCCGAGGATTATCGGGCGCCAACCCTGGGGGAATCGGGGAGCGCACGTTCGGCTGTAAGAGCAATCAATACATAGAACAGGGGCGATTCCGGCGCTCGCCCGCGATGAGAGGTCAAACATGAGTGCTGCCCGCGTTCTAGTGGTGGACGACGAGGCGGACATCAGGGAGACACTGCAGGAGATTCTCGAGGAGGAGGGCTACGAGGTCGACGTCGCTGGGGACGCGACGATGGCACGTAGCGCCCGCGACCAGGCGACGCCCGACCTGGTGCTGCTGGATATCTGGATGCCTGAAACGGACGGCATCAGTCTCCTGCGCACCTGGCGCGACGAAGGTCTGCTCGAGTTTCCCGTGGTGATGATGTCCGGCCATGGCACGGTGGATACCGCCGTGGAAGCTACGCGTCTCGGCGCGTTCGACTACGTGGAGAAACCGCTCTCTCTGCACCGATTGCTATCGACCGTTCAGGCGGCGCTGCAGGATGGGCGCACGCGGCGCAAACCTGCCCGCGCGATCATGCCCGATCGCACCAGCGGACCGGTGGGCAAGAGCCAGGTGGTAGCCCTGCTGCGCGAGCAGATCAAGCGCGTAGTGCGCCACGATGCGCCCCTGATGATCGTCGGTGAGCCGGGCAGCGGACGCGAGTCCCTCGCGCGCTACGCGCACGCGTTGAGCGCGCGCAACGAAGGGCCCTTCGTGCAGCTGGCGGCCGGTGCCATCACCGATGGCAACGCCGAGGAGCAGATCTTCGGCCAGGGCGCCGACGCGCTAGGGCTCATCGAGCAGGCTAACGAGGGTGTTCTGTTCATCAACGAGCTGCAGGAGCTCACGCCCTTCGCGCAGCGGCTGCTGCTCGGGGTGCTGGAGCGCGGCAGCTTCGAGCGCCTCGGCACGCGCGATACGGTGGCCGTCACCGCACGCATCATTACGTCCATCGGCAAGGGTTTCGAGCGCCAACGTGATCGGGTGCGATCAGATTTGCTAGCCCACTTGAACGTCGTGCCGGTGCACGTGCCGCCCCTGCGCGACTACGCGGAGGATGTGCCCGAGCTCCTGCGTCACCACGTCGACTTTCTGGTGGAGCACGAAGCGCTACCCTTCCGCCGCTTCAACGTGGCGGCGCAGAATCGCCTGCGCAACTACCCCTGGCCCGGCAACATCCAGGAGCTGCACAACCTCGTCAAACGCCTGTTGATCCTCGGCGGCGAGGAGACGATCTCCCTGGATGAGGTGGAGGCGCAGCTGGCCACGGACGGGCCCGAGAACGAACCTCTGGTCAAGCAGGACCTGTTGGCCCTGCCCCTGCGCGAGGCGCGCGAGCAGTTCGAGCGGGCTTACCTGCAGCAGCAGCTACAGCTGTGCGGCGGCAAGGTGCAGCTGTTGGCCAAGCGCGTGGGCATGGAGCGCACGCACCTGTATCGCAAGCTGAAGTCCCTCGAGGTCGATCTGCGCCAGAGTTCGGACGAGGGCTAGGCCGACTGCTGGTCGGTCGTCTCCGCGGGCGGAGGCGGCCGTAGCACGTTGATCACCCCTTGCTCCACGAGGGCGAGGGGGTCGCGGCTCATGGCGGCGAGCAGATCGTCGCACTCCAGGGTAGAGCTGGTGGCCTCGAAGCCCACGTGCGTGTTGCGCTGTTCCTTCGCCTGGTACATCGCGTGGTCGGCCACGTTCAGCACCTGCTCCCACGAGAGATGGCCGGGCGCTTCCTGGATGAACGGGTAGCGGGCGTAGCCGATCGAGGTGGAGGTGCGCGCGACGCGGCCGTTACCGACCGGGAACAGGGAGTTGGCGACGGCGCTGGAAATCCGTTGCGGTAGATGTTGCACGGGGTCTCCCGGCAGCAGCTTGCCGACGACGAGGAACTCGTCCCCGCCCCAACGGATGATCCAATCGCCCTCGCGCACCGTGTCCTTCAGCACCTGCGTGATCTGCAGGAGCAGGCTGTCGCCCGCGGCGTGACCGTAGGCGTCGTTGACGGGCTTGAAGTGATCGAGGTCGATCATCACGAACACGAGACCTTCCGGTTGCTCGGGATCGGGCTCCACGTCGTACTGGCGCCCCACGGACTTGATCTCGCCTGAGATCCCGTCGAAGAGGAAGCGACGGTTGTTCAAGCCGGTCAACGGATCGGTGAAGGAAGACTCCTTCAGCTTCTCGTTCAGGGAGCGCAGCTCTTCGGCACGCTCGGCCAGCTCGTGGGTCCGCTCATCCACCTCGTGCTCGAGGCGAATGCGGTACTGCTCCTCGCGCTTCAACTTCTCGCGCTGAATGCGCAGCAGAAGATACAGGGCGCCAACCGCTGCCAGCACGTAGGCCAGGTAAGCCCACCAGGTTTCCCAGGGTGCCGGCTCCACCACGATCGGCAGCTCCAGCGGATCTTCGCTCCAGAAGCCGTCGGCGTTGCGGGCGCGGACCTGGAAGACGTAACGCCCCTTGTCGAGGTTGGTGTAGGTGGCGCGACGTACGGCACCCTTCGACACCCAATCGGCATCGAAGCCGTCGAGGCGGTAGGCGTATTGGTTGCGATCAGGGGCGGCGAAGTCGAGGCCGGCGAACTCGATCGTCAGCACGTCGTCGCGGTAGCCCAGGCTCAGGTTTTCGAGGGCGCTCGGCGGCGTATCGATGGGCACGTTCAGCTTACTGATACTCGTGAACACCGTGCGCGGCGGCACCTGGTTCAGCTGCAATCGCTCGGGCAGGAAGGCGTTGAAGCCGTTGCTGCCGCCGAACACGAGCGTGCCGTCGCGCAAGCGCAGGTAGGCGGTCTGGTTGAAGTCCTCGCCTTGCAGGCCGTGTTCGAGGTGGAAGCTGCGCACGGCGCCGGTTTCCGGATCGAAGCGGTTCAGGCCGTAGTTCGTGCTTAGCCAGAGCTGACCGCTGCGGTCGCGCAGCACACCGTAGACGGTGCTGTTGGAGAGCCCGTCGTCCTTATCGTAGTTGCGATAGGTGAACGTCGAGGGATCGGTCCCACGCACGGACACGCGGTCCAGGCCGCTGCGCCCGCCCACCCAGAGCACGTCGCCGTCGGCGTAGATCGTGTAGATCGAGTCACTGGCCAGGGAGTCGGCGGCGTTGGGGTTACTGCGCAGGACGCCCAAGACATCGCCCTTGGGACTCAACATGTTGAGGCCGCCGCTGTCCGTGCCCACCCAGATGCGCCCGGCGCCGTCTTCGCGAATGACCTGAGCCACGTTGTCCGAAAGGCCGTCTGCGGTGGTGATGCGTCGCAGCTGGCCGTCGCGACCGATGCGGTTGACGCCCTCGCCGAAGGTGCCCGCCCAGAGCACGCCGCGGCTGTCTTCGAAGACGCTCATCACGGCGTTGCTACTGATCGATTCGGGATTCTTCGGATCGTGGATCCAACGTTGGACTTCGCCGGTCTCAGGCTGCACGCGGCAAACGCCACCGCGCATCAAGCCTACCCACACGCTGCCGTCGGCTGAGCTGCTCAGGGTCATCACGGAGCTGTCGCCAAGCTCGAGGTCGAGGGCCTCATCGCGTCGGATGTAACCGCCTTCCATGTCCCGCGTCAGCTTGTGAATGCCATCGCCGAAGGTGCCCATCCACAGGTTACCGCCGACTTCAGCGAAGGACGTAACCACCCGTGAGTTACGCTGATCGTTGGCTGCCGGCTGGTAGTGGCCGAAAGCCCAGGAGCGGGGGTTGAAGTAGCTGAGGCCGTTGGTCTTCGTGCCCACCCACAGCAGGCCCGTATGGTCCTCCATCAACGACTGCAGTCGGATGTTGGAGAGGCTCGTGGGGTCCGCGCTGTCCGGGACGTAGGCGGAGAAGGATCCGCGGGTCGGACGATAGAGGTTCAGGCCGCCCTTGGTCGCGGCCCAGATGCGCCCGGCACGGTCTTGGAGCAGGGCGGCCACCCAGTTGTGGGCCAGGTCGCCGCGCCCACCATGGGTCTCGCCGGCCGCGTAGAAGTGCTCGGCCACCTTACCGTCGCGGCCGACTACGAACAGGCCGGCGCCGCGCGTGCCCACCCAGAGCTGGCCCTGGCGATCGCGCATGATGGCGCGCACGCGCACGGTGGTGACGGAAGTGCCCGTGCCGAAGGCTTCCTTCATCGCACCGGCGAGGGGGACCCGCCCTACGCGCCCGGAATTGAGGTCCACGCGGTAGAGGCCGTTGTCCGTGCCCACCCAGGCGGAGTTGTCGAGGTCCGGCAGGATGGCGTGGACGAAGTCGTCGTCGACCTGGGAGGCATCGCCGTCGAAGTTATCGAAGTGGTTGACCACCTTGCCCGTGCGCGGCTCGTATTGATCCAGGCCGCCCCCTTTGTGGCCGACCAGCACGTGGCCGTCGCTGGTGATCTCGAGGGCGCGAACGTCGTTGGTACGCAGGCCATCGTCGGAGGTGACGCTGGTCCACTTGCCGGTGTCCTGGTTCAGGCGCGCGATACCACCGCTGCGCGTGGCCACCCAGATGTTGCCTGCTTCGTCGCCGGTCACATCGAGGAGGAAGTGATCCTGCAGGGAGCCGGCGTCCTCGCGATCGCGCAGGAAGGTCCGGAATCGGTAGCCGTCGTAGCTGTTCAGACCGTACTCGGTGGCGATCCAGAGGTAGCCCGTAGGATCCTGATACGTGGCGTACACCTGATTCATCGACAGGCCGTCAGCTTGCGTCAGGTGCTTGAAGCGAATCGGGATATCGGTGGCCTGGGGATCTTCCTCAGCAGCCAATGCGCTGCCGAGCCCCATCGCCGCCAGGCCAAAAGCTACCAACAGCGCCGTCGCCGTGCGTGCGGGCTGCAGGTATCTTGATCGCGTTGTCACACGCCCATTCATCGAGTTACGTCTTCTAGCTTCTCCGCGCCGGACGCAGCACCGGCGAGGCGCAGTTCACCACGAGGGCCGAGGCGCGCCGCAATACCCGTTTCACAGCCCGCAAAGTACCCAGGTGGGTAGGCGAGCATTCTGCGAACGAGATCACACGCCCTCCGCGGGAAGCGTGCGTCGGTCCCGTTTGGAAGGCGCCGGGGGACGGCGCGAGCGGGGGCTTAGGGGGCGATTTGCCCGTCGGTGAGCCACCGCAGGGGGCTTTGCGGGAAGTCTTCGCGGGTCAGCCGTCGCATCAGCGTCGCGGCCGTTTGCGACGGATCAGGCTGGGGCCCGATGGGGCGGGTCTGGCGGTAGGAGTGGATTTGGCCGCCCACGAAGCGACCCTCGTCGTCGAGTTCCACCCACAGCAACGGCGCGACGCCTTTCAGGCCGTTGACGCTGATGCCGTAGTAGGTGGCGAAGTTGCCCAGGCTGTACGCGATGAGGCGGTCGCGGTAGAGCTCCAAGCCGCGCGGCACGTGGGGCCCGTGGCCCAGGACCAGGTCCGCGCCTGCGTCGATCACCGCCCGCGAGAAGGCGCGCAGGTCGCCGCGTTCCTCGCCGAGATACTCCTCCATGCCCTGCGCCACGTGTAGGGCGTCCAGGCCCTCGCCGCCGCCGTGGAAGGACACGATGAGAATGTCGACCTCACTCGCCAGCGCACCCACCTGCTCCCGCGCCAGGTCGATATCGAGGATCGGATTCAGGTCATGGTTCGGTGCGTAGGCGATCATGCCGATGCGCTGCTGCGCACGCTCGATGATGGCGAAGGAGTCGAGCGGGCCCGAGTGGCCGATGGCCAGGGCATCGAGGCTCGCCTGGCTGCTGGCGAGGCCGTCGTCGCCGAAATCACGGGCGTGGTTGTTGGCGAGGCTGATGAGGTCGTAGCCGGCGTCGGCTAGGAGCTGGGCGTAGCGGGTCGGGGAGCGGAAGAAGTAGCAGCGCCCCGTGCAGATCTTCTCCGGCTCACCGCCGTCCAGGAGCGCACCTTCGTAGTTGCCGAAGGCCACATCGGCGGCGCGCAGCCTGGGCGTCACCCCGGCGAGGTAGCCGGCCGCATCGTCATCGTCGAGGGTGTTTTCCGGGTAGTCCGTGCCGAGCATGACGTCGCCTGTAGCGGCCACCGTGAGGGCCTGGGCGCTCGCCATCATGGCCAGCGACAGCAGCACCAGCGTCGCCAGGCGCCCCGCGCCGATCACCCCTCGTTCTCCAGGCGGATGATCATGTGCTCCACGTCGATCGTGCGCAGTTGATTGCGCAGCTCCTCGAGGCGAGCGAGGTCTGCGATCGGTCCGACCCTTACACGGTGGTAGGAGACGTCGTCGATCGTCACCACCTGGATGCGCGATTCGATGCCCTGCAGGGCGAGGGTGGCCTGCATGCGATCGGCGTCGGTGAGCTGGAGGAAGGAGCCGGCCTGCAGGATGTAGGTGCCCGGTTGGCGCACGGCGGCGGGCCCCTCGGTCGGCGCGTCCACGGCGGACTCGCGCGCTTCCGGAACGATCACCTCGAAGCGTGGCAGCAGATCGTAGAAAGCGTAGTCACGCGGCGCGTCCGCGGTCGTGTCGGCGGCCTTCGGTGTGTCACCGGGGTCCTGGTTGGTCGCCTTTTCTGCGCTCGTGCCGCGGCCCGTGACCGGCGAGGGGATGGGCTGAGGCCCACGCTCGTGCACCACGCCGCCGGGTAGGCGATCGATGACGAACACACCGGCCGCCACGAGTAGGCCCGCGCCGAGGCCGCTGAGCAGCCATTGCCATCCAGGGGCTGCGTCGCGTCGGCGGCTGTTGCCACCGCTGCCGCGTCGCCCCTTCTTCACTGCGCCGCCGCCCGTGCGCTTACGTCCGCCCGACGCCTTGCGCGGCTTGCCGCCGCGGGATTTGTAGTCGCGAGCCACGGCGTCTACATGCTCTGCGGGGCTTGCACGCCGAGCAGTCCTAGCCCGTTGGCGATCACCTGGCGGGCAGCGTGGCTGAGGGTGAGGCGTGCGTTACGCACAGCGTCATCGTCCACCAGCACCTTGTGCGCGTTGTAGTACGAATGAAATTCGTTAGCCAGTTCGCGAAGGTAGTGCACCAGCAGCTGCGGCGCCCGCTTGTCCGCCGCCGCGCGGAGGATCTCCGGGTAGCGCTCGAGCGTACGCATGATGGCCTGCTCCGCGGGTTCGCGCAGGGCCTGGGTTTGTTTGAGACCCTCTTCCACCGTGTAGGCGTGGCCCGTCTCCTCGGCTTTGCGCGCCATGCTGCACACCCGGGCGTGCGCGTACTGCAGGTAGTACACGGGATTCTCGTTGGAGCGCTCGCGGGCGAGGTCCAGATCGAAGTCCAGGTGCTGGTCGTTGCCGCGACTCACGTAGAAGAAGCGCGCGGCGTCGTCGCCCACCTCGTTGCGCAAGTCACGTAAGGTGACGAACTGGCCACTGCGCGTGGACATCTGTTGCTTGACCTTGCCGCGGTAGAGTGCCACGAACTGAACAAGTTGTACTTCCAACGACTGCGGCGGCTCGCCCATCGCTTCGAGGCCGGCGCGCACGCGCGAGACGTAGCCGTGGTGATCGGCCCCGAGCACGTCGAGCAGCACGTCGTAGCCACGTTCGCGCTTGTTCAGGTGGTAGGCGATATCGGAGGCGAAGTAGGTGGTGACGCCGTTGTCGCGCCGAACCACGCGATCCTTGTCGTCGCCGTACGCCGTGGCGAGGAACCACAGGGCGCCGTCGCGTTCGACCACCTGGCCGCTGCCCTGGAGCTTCTCCAGCGCGTGCTCCACGAGCTCCTCTTCCATCAGGCGCTTCTCGGAGAACCACTCGTCGAAGTGCACGCCGAACTCGCCCAGGTCGTCGCGGATGTCGCCGAGGATGTGCTCCAGGGCCAGGGACAGCACGTCCTGGAAGGTGTCCGCGCCGAGGAGTTGGCGTGCGCGATCGATCAGCGCATCGATGTAGCGCTCCTTGTCGCCGCCGTCTGCCTCGTCGGGCGGCAGCCCGGCCAACACGTCTGCCGCCGGGTGCCGCAGGGCATCGCCGTGCGCCTCGCCGAGCGCGGTCGCGATGGCGAGGATGTAGTCGCCCCGGTAGCCGTTGGCGGGGAAGGGCAGGGCCTCTCCACGCTGTTCGAGGTAACGCAGCCACACGCTGGCGGCGAGGATCTGCATCTGCCGGCCTGCGTCGTTCACGTAGTACTCGCGGTGCACCTCGTGGCCCTGGGTCTGCAGCAGGTTGCCGAGGGTGGCGCCGTAGGCCGCGAGCCGGCCGTGACCCACGTGCAGGGGGCCGGTCGGGTTGGCCGAGACGTACTCGAGCAGGATCTTCTGACCCGAGGAGTTCGCTGGCGCGCAGGCGTAGCGCTCGCCATCAGCCAGGATGTCCGCCAGGAGCTGGCGGTACACATCGTCGCTGACGCGGAAGTTGATGAAGCCTGGGCCGGCGATCTCCGCCGCCGTCACCTGCCCCGAGGCGGGCAGGTGATCGATCAGCAGCTGGGCCAGGTCGCGCGGTTTCATCCCCGCCGCTTTGGCGGCGACGAGGGCGACGTTGGAGGCGAAGTCGCCGTGCTTGGGGTCGCGGGCGGTTTCGATGGCGATGCTCTCGGGGATGACATCGCGCTCGAGTTTGCCGTCAGCGGCGAGCGCATCGAACGACGCGCCGAGCAATTCTGCCAGGTGTTCCTTCATGGGGTCCGGGGGTGTTTCAAGGTGATACGCCGGGGGGCGGAGGAGCCGCTTCGCGGCCCGTCGACGCTGATCGCACCGGCGCGAAAACTGCGTAGATCGATGATAAGCGCATCGCCCGCGAGGCGCGAGCGATGGCTAGTCCAGGTCCACGGGATCGACGTCGACGGACCAACGCACGCGGCGAGCGGCGGGTAGCGCGTCCACCTGCGGCAGCAGGTGGCTGAGCAGCGTTTGCAGGGGCGCACGTCGCGGTGCGCGCAGCAGCAGCTGGGCGCGGTAGCGGCCGGCTCGTCTCTCCATCGTGGCCGGTGCCGGGCCGAGCAAGGTCAAGCCGGCGTCCAGGCGCAGCAGGGGCCCGGCCAATGCGGCGACCTCGTGCAGGAAGTGGATGGCGCGGCTGGCCTCGACGGCCTCGGCGCGTAGCAGGGTGAGCGATTGAAACGGCGGCCAGCCGGCCTCGGCGCGTTCCTCACAGGCATCGCGGGCGAACCCGTCGTAACCCTCCTGCAGCAAGGTGGCGAGCAGGGGATGGTCCGGGAAGGCCGTCTGCACCAGCACCTCACCACCGCTGCGGGCGCGTCCCGCCCGGCCTGCCACCTGCACGGTGAGTTGAGCGAGGCGCTCCGGCGCGCGAAAGTCGCTGCTGTAGAGGCCACCGTCCGCGTTGATCACGCCGACCAGGGTGACGCCAGGAAAATCGTGACCCTTGGTCAGCATCTGGGTGCCGATGAGGATGCGTGTCTCGCCACTGCGGATCGCCTCCAGGCGCTGCTCCAGCTCACCCTTGCGCCGGGTGCTGTCGCGGTCGATGCGCGCCACGGCAACGCCGGGGAAGGTGTGGGCGAGGGCCTGCTCCACCTGCTCCGTGCCGGCGCCGATCGGTCGTGGGCTGTCCTCCTGCTTGCAGTCCGGGCAACGGGTCTGCACCCGGCGCTCGTGGCCGCAGTGGTGGCAGATCAGGCGCTGGTCGTAGCGGTGCAGGGTGAGCCTGGCGTCGCAACGATCGCAGGTGGCCTGCCAACCGCAGTCGAGGCACATCCACACGGGCGCGTAGCCGCGACGGTTGAGGAACAACAGCACCTGCGACCCTTCGGCGAGGTGGCTGCGCATGCGGGCGATGAGCGTGTTGGAGAGGCCGCCCGCTTCCGGCGCCGGCGTATCGCGCCGCAGGTCGATCAGGCGCACGCTCGGCGGCACGCCGGCCCCGGCGCGTCGGGTGAGTCGCGCCGTGCGGTAGCGACCCTGGTGGACGTTCTGCAGGGTCTCGAAGGACGGCGTTGCTGTTCCCAGCACCACCGGCACACCCAGCTGGCGCGCGCGGTACACGGCGAGGTCTCGGGCGTGGTAGCGAAAGCCGTCCTGCTGCTTGAAGGACGCGTCGTGTTCCTCGTCCACCACGATGAGGCCCGGGTTGGCCAGCGGGGCGAAGATGCCTGAGCGAGTGCCGAGCACGACACCCGCCTGGCCCTCACGCGCGGCCAGCCAGGCCCGCGCCCGCGCGCCGTCGGCCAGGCCCGAATGGAGCACGGCGATCGGCGTGGCGAGGCGCGAGCGCAGGCGATCTACCAGCTGGGGGGTCAAGCCGATCTCCGGCACCAGTACCAGGGCCTGGCGACCGGCGCTCAGCGTCTCCTGGATCAGGCGCAGATAGACCTCGGTCTTGCCGCTGCCCGTGACCCCGTGGAGCAGCCAGGCCTGGAACTCGCCCAGGGAATCGCGAATCTGCGCCACGGCCGCGGCCTGCTCCTCGTTGAGCTGCACCGGGGCGGGGATGTCCTCGCCAGCCACCACAGGCGCCGTCGGGGCGATCGACACGGCCTCGAGCCAGCCACGCTCGCGCAGGCGTCGCGCCACGTCGCGCCAGCCGGGCGCGAGGGCATCTTCCAGCGCGTGCTGGGGGGCGAGATGGTCGGGGCAGTTCGCCAACCAACCGAGGAGGCTCGCCTGCCGCGGGGCGCGTCGGCCGAGCGCGCTTGGGTCCTGGGAAAGGCCGGCCTCGGTGATGCGCCAGCCGGGCTCGTGGGTGCTCACCGTGTCGCCGCGTCGAAGGGGCCCCGGAAGGGCGGCGGCGAACACCTCGCCCGGGGCGTGGTGGTAATACTCCGCGGCCCAGCGCAGGAGCTGCACGGTGGCGCTGTCGAGCAGCGGCTTCTCGTCGAGTACCGCGGCCACCGGCTTCAGGCGTCCGCGCGGCACCTCCGTCTGCGTGGGGTGCTCCACCACCACGCCCACCACGCCGTCGCGGCCGCGGCCGAAGGGCACGCGTACGCGGTAGCCGGGCGCCGGCGGCAAGGGCGATGAGGTGTCTGCTGGCGCCAGGTAGTCGAAGTACCGGCGCAGGGGCGTGGGCACCGCGACTCGCAGCAAGGGGATCTGCGCCTGCAGGCCCGTCGGCGGTGGCATTTATTGAGCTTCCATCGAGGCGGCCGCGACCCTCGCTCGCGTTGTCCACAAAATCTGTGGATATCTCTGTGAGCATCCCGGGGTCGAGGGCCCCAGAATGCCGTGCTGATGGGCACTTACGTCAGTTTGGTCAAAGATTAATCGCATCCCCGGGTTCTATATAGATCAGACACTTGCAGGCACCACGGGCGGCTGCCATGTCACATTGGGGATAACTGCTGGGGAGATGCCGTGCGGTTGTGCACAACTGACGCTGCGGCGGAGGCCGGCGGGGTCGCGTAGGTTCCCTCATGGCGTTATTCCTGTCAACCGCCAGTTGTCTGACCCGTTGTTGTCGTCAGCAGGTCACGGTGGCATGACGCCCCGATGACGACCATTCACGACAGGCAGGTACCGGATAAGACGATGGCGATCGGCGAGCAGGCTGTGTTATCACCCGCGTTTCCGTCCCTAGCGGCGCGCACGGAGTCGACCCTGAAGAGCGACGCAAAGCTCGACGCCTTTCTCGCCGACGTCGAGAAGCGCGCCTATCGCATGGCGCGCTTTGCCATCGGCGATGCGGATGAAGCCCTCGATATCACCCAGGACGCGATGATTCGCCTGGCGACGCGCTACGCGGACAAGCCCGATGCGCAGTGGCCGGCGTTGTTCTTCCGCATCCTGCAGAACCGTATCCGCGATCACCAGCGTCGCCAGGGCGTGCGCCAACGGGTCATGGCCTGGGCCCCCCCGACCAACCCCGAGCGCGAGGGACCGCCCCTCGACCCGGTGGAGGCGGCGCCCGATTTAGCGCCCGATGTCCTTCCCGATCGGCTGCTGGAGCTCGATGATGCGCAAGGCGCCATCGAGGAAGCGGTCGCCGCCTTGCCCCGACGTCAGCAGCAGACCTTTCTCCTGCGCGCCTGGGAGGGCTTGGATGTGGCCGCCACCGCCAAGGCTATGGGATGCTCCGAAGGGAGCGTCAAGACGCACTACTCACGTGCGGTGCGCGCCTTGAGGGCGCGTCTGGAAACCCACTACCGATGAGCACCAACACCCCCGACAACCGCGAGCTACCACCGATGGACGACGCACAGGATCGCGCCCTGGTAAGTGCGATTACGCAGACCTTGACCGAGCAGACTGAGAGTCTCGACGGGCATACCCGCTCGCGCCTGACGCAGGCGCGTGCTGCCGCCATGGCGGCTCGTGCACGCCAGCAGCGCGGCCCCCTGTTGGGCTGGGTGCGAAGTCTGCTGCCGACGACGGCTTTGGGATCCGGTGTGGCGGCGAGTGCGATGCTGGCGTTGCTGGTGGCCGCGCCGCTGCTGTTGTTCGGACCCGGCGTGCTGCGCGCGCCGAGCGAGACTTTCCAACCGGCCGGTCCCGCCATCGCAGATACGGGTGGCCCCGTGGACGAGTTGGAGATCGTGCTCGCCGGCGATATCGAGATGTTGGAGGACCTCGAGTTCTTCGAATGGTTGGCGACCCAGCCGGTCGGTTGATCGATGGCAAAGGGCCCTGCCGACAACGCGATCACGCCGCCGACCAGGCCCCCTGCCGGGCGCCTAACGCTGGCGATCGCATGGATCGTACTGATGGGAACGAGCCACGCGCAGGAGGTGCCCGGCGATGCCGCGGTGCCTGCGCCGAAGGCACCGCCCGAACAGGAGGCGGAGGCGACCACCGAGGCGCAGTTTCTCGCGTTTCTGGAATACCTCGGCAGCTGGGACGAATCGGATGAGGAATGGCAGGCCTTTCACCCGGATGAAGGCCTGAGTGAGATCAGACTTCCGGCAGCCGGCGAGCGAAACGCCCGGGGCGCGGCGCAAGGCAACGAGGATACGTGGGATGAGAAGGGGCGCTCTTAGGTCGCAGGCCAATCGCATCGGCACCTCGCCGTTGCGCTCGCGCCAGCGTGTGGGCCTGCTGGGCCTCGTGGTAGGCCTCGGCCTGTTGCTGGGTGCTCAGGGCACGGCTTGGGCCCAGGATGCGCCCAGCACCACCGGCGGTGGTCCTGCCTGGGATGAGCTGAGCGCGCAGCAGCAGGAACTCCTCGGCGGCTATCGAGATCGTTGGGCGCAGATGCCTGCGGATCGCCGCGATAACCTCACGCGCGGCTCCCAGCGCTTTCTCGATATGGATGGCAGCGAGCGAAACGCAGCGCAGCAACGGTTCCAGCGCTGGCGCAACCTCGATCCTCAGCAGCAAGATCGCGTTCGCGATCAGTACCGCCGCTTCCGCAACCTGAGTCCGGAAGATCGCCAGCGTGTGCGCCAGAGCTACGATCGCTATCGCCAACTCTCTCCTGAGCGCCGCCAGGCCCTGCGTGAGCGCTTCAGCACCATGTCGCCCGAAGAGCGGCGTCAGGCTGTACGCGATCGGCGCGGCAACGGCGCGGCGGCCAACGGGGCGCGTCGCGGCGAGGCAGCAGAGCGTCGCGGCCAGCGCCGTGGCAACGGCAATGAGCGCCGGCGCCGTGGCAACCGCAACGGGAACTAAGCGCGCACAGCATCGGTCTTTTCTCACGGAGCCTTTATGACGCGCTAATGAAGGCGTCGGCATCTTGGTTGCATTCCACCCAGAGATGCCGCTATAACCCGGCTGACCGTGAAGGATGTGTGTTGCTGTCGTGATCTCCCTAGGCCAACAGGTACTGAGAACCGACGTTTCCGGGATGCCACTCGAGTGGATCGATTACCGGGACGCAGTGCGCCTCTATCACACCGATCAGGTGGCCTACACCTGCGGCACCTTGCTCTATCGTCTCCGCGGCGGCATCAACGCCGCGTCGGGCGAGCGCAGCACCGTCGAGGTGAACTCGATCATCGCCACGGTCGGCGAGCGCTACCGCGGCCCCCGGATTCGCGATGAGTACGCGCCACCGCTGAACAACCAAACCCTCTTCAAGCGCGACGCCCACGTCTGCCTCTACTGCGGGCAGCGGTTTCTGGCATCGGCGCTCTCGCGCGATCATGTGAAGCCGATCAGCCAGGGTGGGGAAGACCGATGGACCAACGTGGTCACGGCATGTCGGCGCTGCAACAACCATAAGGCGGGGCGTACGCCGGAGCAGGCGCACATGCAGCTGCTCGCCGTGCCCTTCACCCCCACCTACGCGGAGTACATCTACCTCAAGGGGCGGCGAGTGCTCGCCGATCAGATGAAGTATCTGCTAGCCCACTTCCCGCGTACCAGTCCGCTTCACGCCCGCCTCCGGGGGCACCTCGACGCCCAGGGCAACGCCATCAATGAAGAGGGGGCCCACGGGCCCCCTTCTTCTTCCTGGCAATAGGCGGCTAACGGCTCGCCACACGCGCCGAGCCGCTGCCGGCAGGCGCTTAGCGGATGATCCGCGACACGGTGCGGTTGAGGTCCTCGACCTCCTGCAGCGACACCTCCACGAACTGCGGTACGTCCGCGGTCAGGTCAGCGTAGATCACGGCGCCGCCGCCTTCGCTTGTGCAGAACACCTGCTCCACATCCACGAGCCGAATGGTCACGGCCAGCGAGTCCGTCGAGCGCACGAAAAAACGGACGAGGAAGTCGAAGCCAAGGCCGGTGTCGCGGACGTCTTCGAGAATGCAGAAGCCGGGCGAGCCGGTGACGTCGGCGGTGGGGATCCCGGTACGCGCGAACTGACCGAAGGTGGGGCTCAGGACGGGCACGTTGAACTCGTCGATGTCGATGACGCCAAACACCTGGGCGTCCTGCTTGCCGTCGCCGCCGACGAACAGGTCGCTGCCGTCACCAGGGGCCCAGATGTTGGTGTCGTTGCCCTGGCCGCCGCGGATGATGTCGCGGTTGCCCACGCCTTCCGGGTCGAACTGCTCGACGCCACCGATGGTGATGTCGTTGCCGGGGCCGCCTTCGATCACGTCGTCGCCGGAGAGGCCGATCAGCACGTCGCAGCCGCCGCGGCCGTCGAGCATGTCAGCGTTGTCGAGGCTCTGGTTGGGCGGTGCTTCCACGATCTGGATGATCGGGTTGTTCACGTTGTCATCGTCCTGACCGATGAGCACGTCGGGACGGCCGTCGCAGCCGTCGCCGAGGCCCTGCAGGTTAGCGGCGAAGCTAGCGTTGGCGGACATGGCGGCCACGATGGCGATGGCGAGGATCGGGTGCTTACGCATGGGGAACTCCTTAGTTTTTTGAGTCTCTGTGTGAGGTCGGTGCCCCGCCGCTGCTCCCAGCGGGGCACCTAGGGAGGATCAACACAACAACTGAGAGGGAGTGGCGGGCTCGCTCGCCCTCACGCCGTTCTCGGGACGTAGGTTCCCTTCTGAGCGTGGAATGGTTCGTTGTATCTACCGTGGAATCGATATTCGGCCGGACGGGCGGCATGCGATGGACGGTGAGGGAGAGCGCCGAGAGCCCACCCATTGGGCCGCGCGTTATCATGGGCGGGTACGGCAAGCTCAAGGATGATCCGCGCTCATGCTCTATCTGGTCGACGCCAGCATCTACGTCTTTCGGGCATGGTTTTCCCTGCCCGACTCGATGACCGACCCGGCGGGTCGCCCGATCAACGCCCTCTACGGCTTTGCACGCTTCCTCGGCGAATTGCTCGCCACGGAAGCCCCGGGGAGCATCGGCGTCGCCTTCGATACCTCACTCACGGCCTCCTTCCGCAACGAGATCTATCCACCTTACAAAGCGAATAGGCCGCTGCCGCCGCCGGAGCTCGAGTATCAGTTCGCCTTGTGCCGCGAGTGGTGCCGTCTGATGGGCGTGGCGGAGTTCGCCTCCCCCCGCTACGAGGCCGATGACATCATCGGCACGCTCGCCGCCTGGTCGCGAGTCCAGCAGATACCCGTCGCCGTGGTGTCGGCGGACAAGGACCTGGCCCAGCTGCTGCGCGAGGGGGACGTGATGCTCGACCCGGCTCGCGAGCGCCGCCTCGGTTATCGTGACATTGCGCCGGAGTACGGTGTGCCCCCGGAGCAGATCGCCGATCTGCTGGCCCTGATGGGCGATGCCGTCGACAACATTCCCGGCGTGCCCGGTATCGGACCGAAGACGGCGATCACGTTGCTCGGCGCTTTCGCCGATCTAGGGGAGCTCTACGCCAATCTCGATCGTATCGCCGACCTGCAGCTACGCGGGGCCGCCCGCGTGCAGCGCTTACTGAGCGAGCACAAGGAGCAGGCGTTCCTCGCTCGCGAACTCGCGACGATCGCCGAAGACGCCGATGTGGAAGCGGACGCCAGCGTCTTGCGACGGCGTCGGCCGGATCTCGAGGGGCTGGGCAAGTTCTACGACGCACTCGGCATAGGCGATGTGCTGCGCAAGCAGGCCACGAGCCTGGCGTCGGCCATCACCGATGAGATCCCGACCGCGAGGCGGCCGTCGGCGCCGACCACGCCCACCACCCTGCCGCTGTTTCGCCCCGTGAGCGCGGACGGCCCCGCCGACTGGTACGCCATCGCCGATGCGGTGCGCGAGGATGGCGGTCCGGCGCTGTTTCCGGAGGATGTGACGCCCGTCTCCGGCGGTTGTATCCACGGCACCTTCCGCGTGCGCGGCGATCAGGGCTGGTACTTCGTCAAACGCAACGATGCCGACCAGCTGCCTGTGCTGCGCGCCGGGACCCAGGGCCTGCGCGCCCTGCACGATGCGGACGTGGTCCGCGTGCCGACCCCCCTGCGCTGTGGCGTTGCGGGAGAGGCCGCTTACCTCGTGATGGAGTGGATAGACTTCGGCAAATTGCAAAAGTCTGGCGCACGTCAGCTAGGGAAATCATTAGCTGCTCTTCACCGTCAGAAATGCGATCGTTTCGGTTGGCATGAGCCGAACTACCTCGGCGCCACGGTGCAGCGGAACAGCTGGTGTACGGACTGGGTCGAGTTCTTCGCCGAGTGTCGCCTCGGCCCGCAGCTGCGCTTGGCCTACGACAACGGTTACCGTGGCCAACTGCACGAGGACGGTGAGCGCCTGCTCGCGCAGTTGGACGCCTTCTTCGAGGGCTACACGCCTGTGCCCTCGCTGCTCCACGGTGATCTCTGGGCGGGCAACTGCTCTGCGGATAAGCAGGGGCGCCCCGTGCTGTTCGATCCGGCGGTCCACTACGGTGATCGCGAGTGCGACCTGGCTATGATGGCGCTGTTCGGCGGCTTCGATCGTCGCTGCTTCGAGGCCTACGAGGAGCTCGCGCCCCTGGAGGACGGCGCGCCCATGCGCCAACCCCTCTACCAGGCCTACCACGTGCTCAATCACCTGAATCTCTTCGGTGGCGGCTACCTGGCGCATGCGCAGCGCCTGCTGCAGGACTGCCTGCGGGCCTGAGTGCTTCGGGCACGGTTCACACGTGTGAGCACCCCGCCGGCGGCGTGCTCCAGTTCCCGCGCAGCGGGCCGACTAGGGTGACAGGTCGGTCCGGACAGGTCCCTTGCGCTCGCTCAACGCCACCCTCCTTATGTTTTTGCTCTGCCTGCTCGCGGCTGTGCCCGCGCGCAGCATGGAGTTGGCGTTGTCGCCCGATCCACCCTTTCGCATCTACACGGTGGCGGACGGACTGAACCAGCGCACGGTCCTGGAAGTGGCTCAGGACGATGACGGCTACTTGTGGATCACCACCTTCGGCGGACTGAATCGCTTCGACGGCCAGCGTCTGGAGTCCCTCACCACGCGCCAGGGTATGCGCTTGAACCAGGTGCAGTCCCTGCTGGTGAACGAGGGCAACCGCTTGTGGGTGGGCGATGTGGGCGGGGGCCTCACCCTATTGCAGGACGGGCGCGTGGTGCGCACGGTCGAGCCGCTGGAGGGGCGACAGGGGGTCGTGCGCGCGTTCCTACGGGTGGGCGACACCCTGTACTACGGTCTGGATCCCGGCGGTTTCGCGGCCCTGGACCTTCGGGATCCGGCGGCCCAACCCGTGGCCGTACCCAGCGCGCCCTCCTCCGTGCTGCGCCTCGCCCCGATGGATGGCTCGGTCATCGCCCTGGCCAGAGACGGACTCTATCGCTTGCGCCCCGACACCGATGACGGCTTCGAGATGCTCCTCGAGACGGCGAGCGGCCTGCGGGCTAGCGAACTCGGATATGTGGTGGTCGGCAACGAGGACGGCCGTATCGGACGCTTGCTCGACTCTGGACAGGTGCAGTGGCAGGAGACAGCCTATCCCGGGCGCGTCACGGAATTCGGCTTCGATCCGCAGGGAGGGCTCGGGTGGGTACTCATCGATGAGCGCACCTGGCTGAAGGCCGAGGACCCCTCGCGCAGCTTCTCCCTGGAAGGCGCCGACGGCACCATGCTGTTCGACCACGAGCAGGTGCAGTGGATCCCGACCCGTCACGGCCTGGCGAGACACTTG
>JBCBZW010000028.1 GCA_039815145.1 Pseudomonadota bacterium | reverse complement strand
TCAGGAACAGGGCTCGGCCGATGCGCTTCCAGCCGAGGTGATCGTGCGCCCGGCGCGAGGCCGTGTTGAAACGCGTCAAACGGCTGAAGGTATAGCGCACTCCGCGCTCACGCAGGTAGCGACTCGCCCCGTCCCACATGCCGACGAAGCTGAAACCCATTCGGTAGGCTTCGAAGAGGTAGAGATCGAAGTCGAACACCGAGGCATCGGCGGGGTGGATCTCGAAGCGCGCTCGCACCTCGTCCTCGTCGTAGTGGTTGAACGCGAACCAGATGTACCCGATCAATTCGCCCTTCTTGTAGGCGCCGAAGCAGATCACGTCCTGCTCGAAGCGTGCGGCCTTGATGTCCTCACGCGCGGGCATCAGCGCCACTTCCGGGTCACCCTCTTCGATGAGCCGAAACTCCATGTGCTTCACGAACTTGGCCGGCACCAGCGGTTCGCTCGGAATGGGCTGAACCATCAGCTCGTAGAAGTACAAGCGCATCTGGCCGGGCAGCCGGGAGAGGATTCGGTCCAGGACGTAGACGATGCCAGCGAACAGGCCGAATTCTTTAAACGGGCCGGTGAACTTGGCGAACATCAGGACAACCCCGGGCCGGGAACGAAGGAGGGTGCGTAGAGCGCTCGGAGTGTGGCGTTAGGTCAAGCCACCGTCAACTGTCTGGATCCCAGATAGGAAAACCCCCGCTTTGTCGCTGATGCGAAAAGGAAAAGGCGATGACCGGGGGCTCGGCGGGCAGGCTTGCCGTGGCCGGGATGGTTCTACGGGCGGGGCGCGAACAGTGTGGGGCAGGTGCCGTTCAGCGCTCGAAATCGACCGCAGGATCGGCCCGCTCTTCGGAAAACGCCGAAGCGTACGGGTGCCAGGCTTAAGCTGTTGAGTCAGCAAAGATTACATTCCTACCCGTGGAGTGTGGCGTGCTACCGGCGAGGCTGGCGCCTATCCGCTATAGTGTCGCGCGATCAAGGCAGCCTACGGCTTGACGCAGGCAGCCTGGAAGCGCCATAACTAGTTGAAATATAAGATATGAAAAGCAACTTGGTCAGCAAGGCGGCGACCCAGTACCGGGTGCTACGGAAGGAGCTGTCCCAGCGGTTCACGTCCCTCGGGGGGGTTGGGGATAAGCGCGTGTTGTTCGTGGCGGGCGTACAGCGCTCGGGCACCAACATGCTGATGGACGTGCTGGAGCGCAGCCACGCCACGGCTGTTTACAACGAGTCCGATCCTCGCGCCTACCAGGACTACGAACTCATCGAAGCGCGGGTCCCAGGCATCATCGAGGCTGCTAGAGCCCCGGCGGTCGCGTTCAAGGTGTTGTGTGAACTCCACGACCTGCGCCGAATGCTCGATACCTATCCCGGCGCACGAGCCATTTGGATCTATCGTCGCTTCGACGACGTGGTGAATTCGCACGTCGTGAAGTGGACGGGCATGCCCGAGTCGGTTCGCCTGATCGTGCAGGAAGACCGCGAGGCGGCCGGTTGGCGCGGGCGCGGCATGAGCGATGAGAGCCATCGAGAGCTGACCTCGCTTTACCACCCCGAACTCGACAACCCGAGCGCGTGCGCGCTGTTCTGGATGTGGCGTAACCAGCTCTTCTTCGACCAGGCCCTGAACGGCGATCCTCGGGTCAAGCTGATCAACTACGAGACCTTCGTGCGCAACCCGGCGGGGCACTTCCCCGCCGTCTTCGAGTTCTTTGGATTGCAGCACCGAACCGAACACTCGCAGTTCGTCAGCCCGCGCTCGATCGGTAAGCAGCAGCCACCGCAGATCGAGGCAGCTGTGCGCGAGCGATGCGAGGCACTGTTCGAGCGACTGAACGCCGCTGCCTGGAAGCTCTAGCCGCTCGCGAGATCGGCCGGCGCGGCACCGACAACCCGCGGTGCCAGGGATTGTGAGCTTGTGTGGCGCGCCGGCGAACTTTGGTCTGCTGGATGGTCTATCGAGACAGTTAGGGCCAAGAGCGTTGGGGTACTATGACAATGAGGAAGCCAAGGATGAACAGAACGATGCCTCGCGCGTTCCCACTGATCGCAGCGCTGACCTTGTTCGCTGCATGGATGCCGATGACGGCGACGGCTGGCTACAACGCACAGCTTTGCGGTGCTCTCGAAAACGCCTACGGGCCCTTCGACTACACCGACCCGATCCATAAGCGCCAGAAGCTCCCCGTGGTGGAGCGCCACCATTTCAATCGGGACGTCGCCCAGGCCAGGCGCGGCGTGGGCACCAAGAACACGCCCGGCCAGGACATCGATTACACCCTTCGCGCCTTCCCGAATCACCATGCGGCGCTGTACGCGGTGATGCTGTACACGATGCAGGTGCCTCTGGGTCGTCATCCGAAGGGGCTCCAGTTTGCGCCGGACTGCTACTACCAGCGCGCCCTCGCCTGGCGCCCCAACGACCCGACCGTGCACATGGTGTACGGCGTCTTCCTGAGCAAGACGGGTAAGTTGGAGCGCGCCCTGGAAGAGTACGAGACGGCGATCGAGCTGTCTCCGGAGTACGCGGAGGCGCACTACAACTACGGCCTGCTCCTGCTCGACAACGGGCGCCACGAGAAGGCCCTCGAGCACGCGCAACGGGCCTACGAGCTGGGATTCCCGCTCGATGGCTTGAAGCGAAAGCTGCTCCAGGCAGGCGTGTGGCGTGACGCTGCCGACGCCGGCAGCTAACGCACTCGCCTCAAGCCGAGCCTCGACGGGAGAGCCTGAGTAAATGCGTGACCTCCTAGTGCTGCTGTTGGTGCTCGGCGCCCTGCCCCACGTGTTCAGTCGAGCGTGGATCGGGGTGCTCGTGTGGTCGTGGCTCGGTTACATGAACCCCCACCGCCTCACCTTCGGTTTCGCCTACAGCTTCCCGTTCTCTCAGCTGGTCGGCCTGGTCACGCTCATCGCCTTTGCCTTCGACAAGGACAAGAGGGCACTGCCAGCAACGCCGCTCATGTTCTTGTGGGGAGCGTTTATCGTCTGGCTCAACTTGAGCACCCTGACAGCGATCTACCCCGACCAAGCGGCTTGGGAGTGGGATCGCACGATGAAGATCATGCTGTTCTGCCTCCTAACGGTGGCGTTGATCAATACCAAGCAGAAGCTCATCGTGCTGGTCTGGGTGGTGGTGGCCTCGCTTGGGTTCTTCGGTGTCAAGGGCGGGGTCTTCTCAGTCCTGGGCGGTGGCCACAGCCTAGTTTGGGGGCCACCGCAGAGCTTCATCACCGACAACAACTCCCTAGGTATGGTGCTTGTGATGACCATGCCGTTGATGTTCTTCCTGAGCACGCTGGTGGAGCGGAAGATCTTCCGCTTGGCGATCTTCGGCTGCATGGGGCTCACGGCCTTGGCGATTCTGGGCACCCATTCGCGCGGGGCGCTGCTTGCCTCCGTGGCCATGCTCACGATGCTGTGGTGGAAGAGCCCCTACAAGGGGCGAACGGCGTTGGTGCTGATCGCCCTGATGCCCGTGTTCTTCCAGTTCATGCCGGACGAGTGGTGGGAGCGGATGCAGACGATCCGCACCTATCAGGAAGACGGATCGGCCATGGGTCGATTGAACGCCTGGGGCTTCGCCATTCGCTTCGCGATGGATCATCCGCTCACCGGCGGAGGCTTCAGCGTCTTCAGCCCCGAGCTGTTCATGCGCTACGCCCCCGATCCCCTGGATTTCCACGACGCCCACAGCATCTACTTCGAAGTGCTCGCGGAGCAGGGGTTCGTCGGCCTTGGGCTGTTCTTGACCCTCGGCGTGCTCACGCTGCTTACTGCGGGTCGCATTATCCGCCTGAGCAAGCCCCACGAGGAGCTCGCGTGGGCCCGCAGCCTCGCCGCCATGGTGCAGGTCTCGCTCACCGGGTACGCCGTGGGCGGTGCCTTCCTCGGCATGGCGTACTTCGACCTGTACTACCACCTGATCGCGATCGTGATGATCGCCGAGCGTTTGGTGCAGGAGCACCTCGGGTTGGTCAAAGTGAAGTCGCCGTCGAAGGACAAGGAGCGGCGAAAGCGCCGGCCACGTTCCCAGGCGCCGGTGGGTGGGCCCCTGGACGCGCCAGCCCCCACGGCGGGGGCCACTATGGTCGCCACCTCATCCTCCCGAACCAGTAGCTGAGCCGGGCGGACACCCGATCAGTCGGTGGGGATCGAGATCCGAACCTCGTTCGAGAGGCGGCTTTCGACGCCACGCCCATTCACGGCGGTGATCGCGAAGTAGTACTCACCGCGGGCGAGTCGATCGATGCCGAAGGACGAGAGCCCCGGGTTATCCACGTTCGTGATTTCCGAGTAATTGCCCGGCGCCGTGCCCTGGTAGATCCGATAGGCCGTGAGGTCGGTGAGCACCGTGTCGTCGGTGTTCTCCGTGGGCGGTGTCCAGCTCAGGGTGACGCCGAAGCGCCCTGCCGCGAGCACCTCCACGCCAAACGTCGGCAAGCTCACCGTGCTGATGCCATCGGTGACGCTCACCGACACTCCGGCGTAGAAGCCGACGTCGGCTTCCATCGGCGTGCCGCTCAGTTCTCCCGTGGCGGGCGAGAAGCTGGCCCAGGCTGGCAGGCTGGCCACGCTGAAGGTGAGCGCGTCGCCGTCCGCATCTGCGGCGGTGGGGATGAACTGATAGCTATCCGTCGCGATCACTTCGATCCCCGGCGTGCCGCTGATCTGCGGCGGCGAGTTGTCCGCGGGGGTCGAGACCACCAGGGTGAAGGAGAGTGAGGCGGACTCCTGACCGTCAGAGACGCTGATCCGGATGCCGTTGTACACGCCCACGTCGGCAAGCTGCGGCGTGCCGCTGATCGCGCCGTTGTTGGCCGAGAAGGACATCCACTGCGGCGCGTTGTCGATGCTGAAGGAGAGCGGATCGCCGTCGCTGTCGCTCGAGGTCGGCATGAAGCTGTAGCGCTCCCGTGCCGTGACGTTGGTATCCGGCAGGCCGCCGATCGTCGGCGCGCTGTTCACGGTCAAATTGTCTTCCGGGGGAGGCGCCGCCTCCTCCTCAGGTGCCGGGGCACCGGTGCCGCCGCCACCGCCGCATCCGGAGATCGTGGCGATGAGCATGGCTAGGGCTGCCGGTACGCTGCCGGCGACCGCTCCCCTGGGTCTCTTACTGGACACTTCTGCCTTCCTCAGCTTTTACGGTGAGTCCTTCACCTAAGTTGTTATTCAGGTCAGGTCAGATGACTTCAAATGTTTCCTACGCCCGACGCCCCCAAAGTCGGGGGCCGCGTTCGGTAATACACGTCCGACTTGTCGGTCGACCTCATCGCACCATCTTCAGAGCGAGGGCCGCTGAGCTGCGGTGCAACGTCAGCGCGATCAGGCCGAAAACGCCGGCCCCCACCGCGATGAGCGCGGCCAGAGAATACACCCCTGGCGGGGTCCCCGAATAGGTGACCGCCTGTCGGGCAAGGCTGACCGCGATCCACATGGTGCCAGCACTGGCCGCGAAGGCGAGGATCAGCTTGACATACTGCGCTCGGGAGACATGCAGAAGCGGCAGGGATCGGTACGCGATGGCGGCGAAGCACAGGGTGAACCCGATGATCCAGGCCCAGCAAACGCCCACCAGCCCGTACTGCGCGCCGAACAGGAAGCTAGCGGGCAGGATAACCGTGGTGAGCCCCGTGTTGACCAGGGCGACGTCAGCCTTGCCGATGCCGAGCAGGGCCGAGTTCAGCACCTGATTAATCATGCGCAGCGGACAACTCAGGCTCAGTAGCTGCAGGGGCACGATGGCCCCGATCCATTCGGGGCCGAGAATGACCGTCACGATCTCCGGCGCTATCGTCGAAATACCGAAGAAGACCGGGAAGCTGAAGATCGCCACGAGCTCCGTGGCGCGCATGAACTGACGGGCGATTTCCGCCTTGTCGTCCTGCAGACGCGAGAAGCCGACGAACCCCACTTCGTTGACGTTGGCAGCTAGCTTCTTCATCGGCAGGGACGCGAGCTGCATGGCGACCGCGTAGAGGCCCAACACTTCCTTGCCGAGCAGTCGCCCGATCACGAACACGTCCGCCTTCGAGTAGACGTACCAAAGCACGCGCATCACCGTGACTTGGCCGCCGAAGGTGACGACCTCGCGCATGCCCTTGAAGGAGAAACTCGGCCACTCGAAGTGGCGTGCCGCGAGGTTCATGCCGATGGTGCGCACGAGGGTGGCGCCGATGGAGCTGTAGACGAGGGACCAGACCCCGGCGCCGGACAGGGCGAGGATCAGGGAGATCACGCTGCCGGTGATCATGGCAACGAAGATCACCATCGCCTTGCGCTTGAACTGCATACGCCGATCGAGCATCGCCTGGGGGATGGTGAGCATCGTGAGCAGCGGGAAGCGCAGGGTGAGCACCCAGATGATGGGGGTGATTCGGGGTTCGTCGAAAAACGCCGCCATCGGGTGGGCCAGGAGGAGCAGCAGCACCGCGGCGGTCGAGTTGACCAGGATCACGACGCCGAAGACCTTGCTCACCAGGCCGTCGGGGAGTTCGCTGCGCTGGGTGATCGCCGCGCCCATGCCGAATTCCTCGAGCAGGGCGAAGAAGCCGATGACGATGGTCGCCATGGCCATCAGGCCGTAGTCGTCGGGCGTGAGCAGGCGGATGACGACGAGGGTGACGACCCAGGTGCCCGCCTGGCCGGCGAGGCGGGCCATCGCGAGCCAGCGGAAGCCGGATATCACGCGCTTTCCAACGCTGTCCTTGGCTGGCTCGGCCACGGTGGCCCCCGCAGAGCAAAGCGGCGAAGTGTAGCGCCGCCGTTCAGCTTCGGCCATGGCAGCGATCACATCGTTCCGCGAGGCTCTCAGCCGCTTGGATCAAGTGCGTGAGAGCGGCGTGGATATTCCTCGCATCACGCGGCGCCCGCTGGCACCATTCGCCACTTCTCTGGCAGTAGGCGAATTCCATGTCCGCACTTGTTCACCTGATCGCTGGTGCACGCCCCAATTTCATGAAGATCGCACCCGTGGTGCGCGCCCTCGACGCGCGCTCCTCCGAGTTCCGGTACCGAATCGTGCACACGGGGCAGCACTACGACCGGCAGATGAGTGATGTGTTTTTCGAGGAGCTCGGCATTCCCGCTCCCGATCGCCACCTGGACGCAGGGGGCGGGAGTCACGCTGAACAGACCGCCAAGATCATGATGGCCTACGAGCCCATCGCCATGGAGGAGCGCCCGGATGCGACCGTGGTCGTCGGGGATGTGAACTCCACCGTCGCGTGTTCGCTTGTAGCGAAAAAGCTACACATTCCGGTGGCGCACATCGAAGCGGGCCTTCGCAGCGGCGACCGTCGCATGCCCGAGGAGATCAACCGCTTGGTGACCGACGCCATCAGCGACCTGTTCTTTGCGACGGAACCTGCGGGGCTCGAGAACCTGCTCGCCGAGGGCAAAGACGAGGCCAGCGTCCACTTCGTCGGTCACGTGATGGTGGACAACCTTCTGTACCAGCTCGAGCGGCTCGGCCGCGTCGGCGACGAGGGGCTCGAGGCACGTGACATCAAGGCCGAACTGGAACGCTACGGGGTGGTGACCATGCATCGCCCCTCCAATGTGGACGACCCGCAGGTGCTCGGCGGCATCATGGCCGCCCTGGGGCGCATCAGCGAGTCGCTGCCGCTGATCTTCCCCGTCCATCCCCGTACGCGCGCGGGCCTGGAGGCCGCGCAGATACCGATCCCCGCCGGTATCAAGCTGATCGGGCCCTTGTCCTACATGGCGTTCCTGAATCTTTGGAAGGACGCCACCATCGTGCTCACGGACAGCGGTGGCTTGCAGGAGGAAACCACGGCCCTGTCCGTGCCTTGCCTCACTATGCGCGAGAACACCGAGCGCCCGGTGACCGTGGCCGAAGGGACCAATCAGCTGGTGGGAACGGACCCGGCGCTCATCGAGAGCGCCGCGCGCAACGTGCTGGCGGGCGATGTACCCACGGGGCGTCGTCCGGAGCTGTGGGATGGTCGAGCGGCGGAGCGCATCGTCGAGCACATCGCCCAGTTCCTCGGGCGTACTGTCAAAGCCTAATACTACCGCTAGGCGTCGTCAGGGCGACGGGGCGTCCAGCCCGTCGAGTACTTCGACCAGTCGTCCGGTGAGCGCCTTGCGCGAGTAGCGCGCCACCGCGGCCGGATCGGCACTGCTGATCTGGCCCTCGCGCAGTTGGCTCAGGAATCGGGGCAGCATCTCCTCCACCGGATCCGTCTTCTCCAACGGGGTGACCCACGGCAGGTCCAGGGACTGCAGGAGCTTGCCCGTGTCGCCGGCGGGATCCGTGAGGGCGAGGATCGGCTGCTCCGTGCGCAGATACTCGTAGAGCTTGGCCGGGATCTGCTCGTTGCAGGTCTCGCTCTGCAGGACGAGCAAGGCGTCTACGCTCAGCATCTCCGCCAGGGCTTCGCGGTAGGTGAAGCGCGGCAGGATCTCGACGAAGTCGGTGACGCCGAAGTGCTCCGCGCGCTCGCGGACGAAGGCCTCCTGCACCGGCGCGCGGAAGCGGATCGTGACATCGCTCGGCTGCAGGGTGCCCTTTCGGTGCAGACGACTGATGGACTCGAACAGGGCGGAGGGGTTTCGCTCATTCTCGTACACCATGCCGCTGTGCAGAAGGACCAGGGGGCGTCCGTCGCGCGGCGGTGGGTCGCGGCGAAGGCCGTCGAAGGCGTTCTCGTCGAAGCCGTTTTCGATCAGCTCGAAGCGCTCCGCCTGCGTGCTCGCGTAGCGCTTGCGGTAGGTCTCGAGAGCGCTGGGCGCGACGAACACGAGCTTGCGGGCGTGCTCGATCGCGAGGCGCTCCGTCTCCACGAAGGCGCGGTGCTGGCGCGGGTCGCTGGGGTAGCCGTCCTGCGCCATCGGGTCGCGGAAGTCTGCCACCCAGGGCACACCGAGACGTTTCGATAGGTCGTGGCCCACGTGGTGCGCCGTGGCGATCGGGTAGGTGCTCCACACCACTTGCGGGTCGAGTGCGCGCAGCTGTTTGAGCGCGAGGGGGGCGAACCAGCGCCATGAGGTCCACCGATCCGGCAATGCCATGCCGCCGAGGTAGCGGCCGCCGATGGCCAGATGTCGCGCCGTGTCCAGGCACCCCGTGCGGATGACCTCGCATTCCGGCGGCAGGGCCTTCTCCGTCTCCAGGTCGACGGTGCGGTGGATGCCGCGCCAGGGGGTGATCACCACCGGTCGCCAGCCGAAGCTCGGCAGGTGCTGTACGAACCTGAGGGTGCGTTGGATCCCGCTCGTGCCCACGAGTGGCGGGAACTGGAAGGCGACGAGGGCTAGGGTCTTCATGGCGGGGCTCGGGGCTTTCGATCGGGTCGTTGTTGTCGCGCCGGCGGGCTGGCGTCGCGGGAGCACGCTCGCGGCGCTCGCCAGCACGGCGGGTGAGGGTAGCACGCGGCAGGAATACGGTTCTGTGGACTGACGCGAACGGGGCGCCTGTTCCACAGGCGGCGAATTACTAGGAAATTGCTCGGCGTGTCGAAATCGTGTGGGCTGGCGGCTCATCCAGGTGAGCGCGGGACAGGCTCGCGCCAACACCCAGGAGAGAAGATGCCATGCAGTACATGATGATGTTCGCAGAAGATGCCAACGCCTTCGCCGAGCGCGAGGACCCCGAGCGCACTGAGGCCTACTGGGCCGCCTGGCAGGACTACGTGCAGACCCTGCAGCAGTCTGGGGTGGTGGTGAACGGGGCCGGCTTGACCCCGCCCCACGCCGCGACCACCGTGCGCGTGCGTGACGGTAAGCGAGTGGTCCACGACGGCCCCTACGCCGACAGTAAGGAGCAACTCGGCGGCTACTTCATCATCGACGTCGATGACCTGGACGCCGCGTTGACGTGGGCGGCGTGCTCGCCGGCTGCCGCCTACGGGGCGGTCGAGGTGCGACCGGTGCTACCCCCGCCGCCGGACGCGCCGTAGCGACTGGACCGGGGGCTGAGTTGCCATCCCCGAACGCCCTGAGCGAGCGCGCTGCCGAAGCGGTAGCGCGCCTCTCCTACGGGCGCCTGGTCGCGCTCTTGAGCAGGCGGTCTCGCGATCTCATGGCCGCCGAGGACGCGCTCTCCGAAGCGTTCGCGGCCGCGCTGCGAACGTGGCCGGAGCGTGGTGTGCCCCACAACCCCGAGGGTTGGTTGCTCACGGTCGCACGTCGCAGTCTCGGCCACGGCGAGCGTGCGGCGAAGGTTCGCGAGCAACACCGCTACACGGTGGAACAGCTGCAGAACACCCTCGCTGAGGGCCCCGACGGCGCCGTGCAGTTCCCGGACGAGCGCTTGAAGCTGATGTTCGTCTGCGCTCACCCCGCCATCGACGCGGCGGCCCGCACGCCGCTCATGCTACAGACCGTGTTGGGCTTGGACGCCTCGCGCATCGCCAGTGCCTTCCTGGTCTCACCGGCCGCGATGGGGCAGCGCCTGGTGCGGGCGAAGTCGCGCATCCGGGATGCGGGCATCGCCTACGAGGTACCCACAGGCGATGCCCTGTCGCCGCGGCTGGATGACGTCTTGGCGGCGATCTACACGGCCTTCAACGCCGGGTGGGACGTGATGGCGGAGACGGCCACCGGTGAGGGAACCCCGCAGGGATTCGCCGAGGAGGCGATCTGGCTGGGGCAGGTGCTGGTGGCGTTGATGCCTGAGCCGGAGGCGCTCGGTCTGCTCGCGCTGATGTACCACTGCGAGGCGCGACGGGCCGCTCGCCGCGATGAGGCGGGTGCCTTCGTCCCCCTCGATCGCCAGGATCACTCGCGCTGGTCCTGGGCGATGATCCGCCAGGGTGAGGCGCTACTCGCCCAGGCCGCGCGCGCGGGGCAGCCCGGGCGCTACCAGTGTGAGGCGGCGATTCAGTCGGTGCACTGCGAGGTGGTCAGAACCGGAACGCCGCGCTGGCCTGCCCTCGAGCAGCTCTACGATGCGCTCCTGGTGTTCACCGATGCCGTCGGCGTGCAGGTGGGGCGTGCCGCGGTGCTGCTCAGATCGCGAGGCGCGGCACATGCGCTCTCGGCGCTGGAGGCATTGCCCGGAGCGCTTACGCAGACCTATCAACCCTACTGGGTAACCTACGCGCACGTGCTACGCCACGCGGGTCGCCTGGAGGAAGCGAATCGAGCCCTGCAACGCGCCCTCGGCCTCACCCAGGATCCCGCCGTGCGGGCCTGGTTGAGCGCGTTGCCATCTGACGACGCGCCGGCGAACGGTGATGCCTAGCGTCAACAGATCCGCGCCAGCGCCGTTGTACCAGGACACTCGCACCATCGGATGGACAAGATGACGATATCTCGCCCGACGACGAAAACCCCTTGGATCCTGGCCCCCCTGTTGCTCGCGCCGGGGCTAGCGGCCGCCCAGCAAACGACGATGTTCTTCACCTCGAACAACGACTACACGCTGACCAACACCTTCAGCGAGGTCAGCGTGTTCAACATCGAAATCGTGATCGACGCGCCCCTCGAGGCGGGCACCGCCTACGTCGATCCACCGATCACCAGTGTCACCTATCAGGTCCAGGGAGAATTGGAGGACGGCACCCCCTCCGGGTTCCCCGCCTTCGATCTCCAGCGGGAGATCACGGGCGAGGACTTCTACGCCCAAGGGAGCTCCCTCAGCTTCGAAATCGATGCGGCCGCGGTGCTCGACGACGGCGTCCAGGTGAGCGAACTGGTCGGCGAGGAGGTGGTATTCACCTTCAACGGTCGTGAGATGGACACGGGCCGCTTCCACCCGGCCCTGTTCGAGTTGCGCGCGGACGGCACGGGTCGGCTGCAGAACTCGAACAACGCGCCTGCCGGCGAGGCCATCGGCTTCGGTGAGGAGTACATCACCGATCTCATGTTCGATCCCGGCAACACCACGCTGCTGAGCACGGTCTCCGAGCCGATTCCCCCCGACGATGACGACGGTGGCAGCGATGACGATGACGAGGACAACGGCGGTGGCGGCGCCTTCGGCTGGCTCGGCCTGGCGCTGCTGGCTGGTGCTGCGCGCGCCACTCGCTCTCGTCAGCGGGCATCGTAGGTACCGCCTGAGCGGTTTTCCCTCGGCGGCAGCGCTCCGTTGGCGGAGGGCGAGTTAGCATCCTCGCCCTCATCGCTTTCGGAGTGCGTCGTCGTGTTGCTGCTGCTTCGTGTTGTTCTTCTCAGCTCGCTGGTGCTTCCCGCCGCGGGCTATGCCGCCCTCGCTTGTCCCTCGCAGTTGTTCGTCAGCGGGTTCGATGGAACACCCGAGGCCGGCGATAGGGCCGCCGTTCGTGCCGCCTTGGCGCGCGGGGCCACCTTGCGCCTGGGCTGGGAGCTCGATTTCGACGGCGATGGCATCGGCGATCTCACCCATTGGGCCGAGGCCAGCTTTCTGACCGAGTGGGAAGGCGAGGTGTTCGCCCAGGTGCAGGCGATCCACCGCCAGCGACCGATCCGCGACGAGGGGCGGGTGGAACTACCGCCGCCTTGGAATGAGTGGCGCGGCATTCTGGGCACCGACGGCAGCTTGGCGGGCGCCCTGAGCACCCCTCGAGAGGGCGGCGCGAGGGGATCGCGCGCCGTGCGCATCGTGTGGTGTGACACGGCCGCGCCGTCCTGGCGCCTGCTCTATCGCCACGATGCGCAGGGTCGGGCGCTGGAGGGGTCCCTCGACGCCCTGCACCGCGCCGTGCGCGCCGGGCACGCTATTCACGTCGGGTGGGGCCTCGAAGTAGTCCGCGATGGGCAGACGCCGCGGTCCGTCGAGCACCTCGCAGCACCGGTGTTCATCACGATCGTCGATCAGCACCACGTGGCTGCGCAGTTGCCGGAACACATCGGTCAGCGGGGCTACTGGAACGTCGAGGATGCGTTCTTCGATGACCCCGCCGTGTTGTGGCGGGGCCTGATGACGACGCAAGGCACCTTCGATGCCGTTTGGGTGGACCGATCATCAGGAGAGGCTAAGCGCCGAAGCCCGCAGCGGGCGGCATTGTCTTGGTACGGATTTGGCGTTGCGGGCGCAGATGCGCCATCGTTGGCGGTACCAGAAGGGGTCATGCGGGATCAAGCGCGCGCCGATGAGCGCCTAACGCCCTAGTGGCATCGCCTCTTCCCCAGTGTAGGTAGCGTAAAGGACGTTCATGGAACTCGACGGCGGCCACGTGCTGGTGATCGGCAAGGCGGTCATCTGGTTCGCGCTGCCGATCGCGTTCGTCCTGTGGGACATGCGCGCGCTGGCGCGCGAGCGCAAGAAACGGCAGGCCGCCCGTGAGGGTTCCGAGGGGCGTTCGTCGCTAGGCAGCTAGCGGCTCCGGTGACCCACCGCGTTTGCTCGATGCTGTGAAGATCAGCGTGCCGCTGGCACTACGCTAGGAGCGGGTGGCCAGGGAACCGGTGCCCTCGAGCTGAGACTCCCGCAAGACGGTTCGCGCGTCGCGGCGGATGAGTCGAGACACGATCGGAAGTCACCGCGCATGGCCGAAGCGCATTCGGCAGCGCGGAGATGAGCAACATGGACGAAGCGCCCGCAGTGATCCCGCAGGACCTTTCCGAAGACCGCTTCCTCGCCTACTACGCCGAGGCTAGCCTGAGCCAGGACACCTGGGGACGCTCACGGCGAATCCACTCGCTGATGATGCGCGCGCTCCAGCGCCTGGGCCTACCCGCGAGCGAGCTGGCGGTGGGTGATGTCGGCTGTGGCGCGGGCACGCAGTCCCGCGTATGGAGTGAGGCCGGCCATCGGGTCAGCGGCGTCGATATCGACGAGGGCTTGATCAGCCTGGCGCGAGAACGCCTGCGCGAGTCGCCGAGCAAGGTGCCCATCGAGTTCGCCGTGGGCAGCGCCGACGCCTTGCCGTTCGGCGATGCGAGTCTCGACATCTGCCTCATGCCGGAGTTGCTCGAACACGTCGTCGACTGGCAGGCGTGCCTCGACGAGTGTGCACGCGTCCTAAAGCCCGGCGGGCTGCTCTTCCTCTCCACCACCAACGCCCTCTGTCCGCGGCAGCAGGAGTTCAAGTTGCCGCTCTATAGCTGGTATCCGGCGGCCGTGAAACGACGCTGCGAACGCCTCGCGGTGAGCAGCCGCCCGCAGTGGGTAAACCACGCCCAGTATCCGGCGGTAAACTGGTTCACCTTCTACGGCTTGCGCCGGGAATTGACGGCGAGGGGGTTTGCGCAGTGTTTCGATCGCTTCGACAACATGGGCACGGAGCACTTGGGTGCCATGGCGCGCGCTGGTGTGCGCGTCGCCAGACGGTTTAGGGCGGTTCGCCTACTTGGCCATGTCGTCACACCGTACACGCAGATCGTCGCGATCAAGGGATAGGCGAGGGCCCGTGCGGGCAGTTGGGGCTCGTCGCCCCCTCGCCTGCGGCGCGGTGCTGGCGACCCTGTCGTCGCTCTGGCTAGGGGCGGCCTGGGGCGAGCAGACGCCCGTCGGGATCCACCCTTCCCCCCTGCAGGACCTGCCGAGCGAAGAGGGCGCTCACCTGCAGCAGATACGCGAGCTGGCCCCCGGTGCTTGGCTCGATCTGGGTCCCCCCGCCGCGGATCCTCGCTTCGGCGTGGCCTACGGCGCCAGCTGGGGTGGAAACGCCCTGCAGTACGATCCGGTCGGGCGCGGCGCCTACCGAGCCGGTGAGGGTCGCCACGCGTTCGTGAAGCCCGACGGCTACGGCCAGGACGACTTCTGGTTCTACGACATCCACCAGCACCGCTGGCTGTGCCTGTACCCGGGCACCAATACCCACGAATTGCTAGAACAGGTGAAGCAGGGTCGCATCGCGGTCGACGAGGTCGGGCGACCGGTGACGCCGGGTGGCGGCACCGTGCCGGGCCATCTGCTGATCCACGGCTTCGGCTATCTCGCCGTCAATACGGACACGGGGCGCCTTCGGGTGTTCGCCGAGGGCGGCTTCAACCGCTACTACATGCCGGGCGTCTCGCGCGATCGCGAGACCCGCGAGTACAGCGGCGATGTCCACGAGGCCATTACGCGGCTGGAGGCGCAGGGCCTGGGGCAGGGCAAGCGCACCTTCGGCCCCTGGGCCTACGATCCTGAGTCGGGGGACTTCCTGCGGCCATTGGCGAAGGGGAGCTTGCGAAAGGTGGGTGGTTACCCGGCCTTCGTTTACCTGCCCGCCGAGAAGAAGTTCTTCCTCGCCGGCCGCAAGGGGCAGGCCTACTTCGATCCGCAGGCGGGCGCCTGGCAACCCATCAAGGCGCGGGGCGAAGGACTGCAGGGCTACGACTTCGGCGCAGCGGTCGATACCGAGCGCAACAGGGTCTACGTCGGTCGGGACGAGCAGACCCTCAGCTTCTTCAGCGTCGCCCGGCAGGCGTGGGTGAAGGTCGATCCCTCAGGGGCGCCGCAGGGGCTGACGTTCAGCGCCAACGCGGGCGGTATCTACTATCACTCGAGGCAGGACGTGATGGTGGTGTTCAGCTTCGAGAGCAGGCGCATGGCGTACCTGGATCCTGAGCGCAACGAGTGGCTCGGCAGTCATCCGATCGCGAGTGACTTCGCGGGTAAACGCACCAACGCGGTGTTCTACGACCCGGAGCTTGACGTGTTCTTCATCTACACGGCCAGCGATAGCCGCGCGAACGGGTCGATGTGGGTGCATCGAGTGAAGGCTATCCCGGCCGTGGAGCGGTGACGGATCGCCGACCACTCAGAAGACGCGTAGCGCGCTGCGCTCCGGCACGAAGGCCACATCCATGAATGCGCTTGGCGCATCGGGTCGCCGCCGGCTCAGTTCGATGATCTCGTAAAGGGCGAAGCCCTGGCTCTCCATGAATCGCAGAATATCCGACAGGGCGGCCTCGCCCTCGTATCGTGGCATCAGCGAGACCTCGAGGATCACCAGTTCGCTCTTGCGCAGCACCTGCTGGCCACCTGTCAAGATCGGTAGCTCGAATCCCTCCGCATCGATCTTCAACACGTTTCGGCCCACGATCGGGTCGTAGTTGTCCAGCACATCCACTTCGACCGTGAGGGGCTTTGAGCCGCTGTCGCGCCCCTCCCGATCGAGGGCGTCCATCAGGTCTTGGGAGGTGGGTAGCAGGCTCGAAGAGGTAGGGGTGGACCCCGCGACGTGGATCGTGGCCTCCCCCGGGGCGTCGCCGAGGGCGACGGGGAAGTGCCTTGCCCCCGCGCGCTGCGCGATGATGGCGGAGATCGCTTCCTGGAAGACCTCGCCGAGTGGTTCGAACAGCATCAGCTCGGTGTCGGGGAATGCGTCATAGAGCCACGGCGTACCGTTGCCCACGCCCACGTCCAGCACGCTCTCGATGCTGAGCCCGCGGGCGATACATTGGCGAAGGAACGTAGGGAAGCCAGCGGGCGCTTCGCGCGCATCTCGCATAGTGTACCCGCGACCTTCGGCGACCGTTCTCAGCACACGCCCGAGCATTCCCTTAGCTCCCTACCGGCGAGGATAGGCGCAGGGTACCGCTCCGAATCACCGCTTGGCTACAGCAGCGACTGCCGTTCGTCGTGTGCCGGCGTGGTGGGCGAGTTGGGAGCTGGTGAGCTCACTGCCAGATCGTGAGCGCAAGGGCTGTGGCCCCAGGGGAGGGGTGCGGTGCCGACTGGGCTGAGGGCAGGCGGTCCGAGGCGAGGTTGGCCGTGGGCCGCGAAGGAAGGTGGTGGGCGATGCTGGGATTGAACCAGCGACCCCTGCCGTGTGAAGGCAGCGGCCGGTAGCGCAGAGATTTCTCAATCGAGTTTATAAATCAGAAGCTTGATAGCGTTATTGGTCGTATCTTTCCGCTGGGGTAGACGCAAGGGCGACGCACTCAACTGAGGATGCTGCGATGTTTGATGATCGGCCGTCCGAGGCGCGAGCGTCACGGCAGAGCATCCTGACTCTCCCAAAGGGCGTCCATTTGCTCCCTTGACAGAGTGATGTCTTCCAGCTTGGCGCCCGTGAATTTGGCGACTGTCAATTTGGTGTCCGTCAATTTGGCGCTCGTGAGGTCGGCCCCCGTCAGGTCGGCGCGCGTCAGGTCGGCGCGCGTCAGGTCGGCCCCCGTGAGGTTGGCGTCCGTCAGGTCGGCCCCCGTGAGGTTGGCGTCCGTGAGGTTGGCGTTCGTCAGGTCGGCGCGCGTGAGGTCGGCGCGCGTCAGGTCGGCGCGCGTCAGGTCGGCGCGACTCAAAATAGCATCCTTCAGGCGGGCGTCGGTCAGTTCGGCACCCGTCAGGGTTGTGTCCCTAAGTCTGGCGCCGGTCAGGATGGCGTCCGTCGCGTAGGCACCTGTCAGGTCGGCGCTCGTGAGCTCGGCGCGCGCCAGGTCGGCCTCCGTCAGATGGACGCCCTTCAGTTTGGTGAACCAGAGTTTGGCGCGCGTCAGTTTGGTCTCTGTCAGGCGGGCTCCGGTCAGGTTGGCGTTCGTCAGGTCGGCGCGCGTGAGGTCGGCGCACGCCAGGTCGATGTGTTTCAGGCTAGCGAGCGTCAGGTTGGTGCGCCTCAAACTTGCGAATGTCAGGTTAGCGCTCGTGAGATGGGCTTGACTCAGATCGGTTGCATTTAGGTAAGCGCGTTCCAACTTGGCGACAAGTCGCGCGTCATCTAGGTGGTTAAGACGCCCGGCTGCGGACGCCGCGAGCTGGAGATCTTGAGGTGCCGCAGGTGGCTCAAGCCCCGTGGCGTCATCTACCTCGTAATCGGGTTCTTGCTCATCGACTTCAGCAAAGGCCTCATGGCTACGGTCGAGGCAAAACGACCAAAGAGTTAGGCAAACTGAACTCGCGTACTTCGACGGGTTACCGCGCGCAAGGCTCTCCAGCACTCGTATCCCGCCCTCCCGCACGGACATACGCTGATCGCCCAACATCGAGACTCCCTTCTCGAACCGATCTAGGTCCTGTTGACGCATTGCCAGGCGAGTCCGTATCACTGCCAGCGGAAGTCCCACTAGTGCAACAGCGATGAGCACGATATTGCGTGCGACCTCGATCTTCTGCCCAAACTCCATCATTTCTCCTCGCGCGAAGCTCCACCAGACGCTTCGCCTACGATAACTGAGTGCCACTCATCGAGCGCGTCGCGCGCCTCTCGCAGGTGGTCGGGAGAGAGGTGCACGTAGCGCTTTGTTGTGGACGGGATTGCGTGCCCGAGCATGTAGTCAACCTGCAGTAGGGGCACGCCGGCCGCCGCCATCCTGGTGCCGGCGAAGTGCCGGAACATCCGCGGCGTGAACTCGCGGGGCAGCTCAGCTAGGCTCCGCGCTGCGGCCCATCCACGCTTGACGGTGGTGATCGGCAGGAGCACATCCCGGCCGGCGTGCTGCGTCGCCCGTCGGACTACGCATGTCGCCCGAGCTTCGTCGATCTTGAAGCGCTCCAACACCTCGGTCGGGGTGGGTGCTCGTGACAGCGTCATCAAGTGGTCGCGCGCTGCAGTCGGGATCGGCAGCTTTGCCCGTCGCTTCTTCGTCTCCTCGCGGTTGCCGCGCGTGTCCATGACTCGGGCTCGCAAGTCGATCTGCTCCCAACGCAGCTGCAGCAGCGCTTCCGGCCGCACGCACGACAGCAGCAGCCAGAGCACCGTTTCGATGTGAGCCCGTTGAGGGTCGCCCCGCACCGCCTCGAGGAATCGCCGAATCTCTTGCGGCGTCGCAACGTAGTCCAGGCGCTCCGCGTTCTCCAGCTCCTGGCTGAGGCCCCAGTCCGAGGGCTTCGCGGGGTCCGGCACCTTGATGTGCGGCACTGTTCGTAGGCGCCCGGCCTTGTAGGCGTGATTCAGCGCCGCTCGCATGGTGTGCAGGATTCGCTGGGCGTAGCCCGGGGCGCATGGCTTCCAGCGGCCCCACCCGCCGATCATTGCGTCGCGGAATTGCTTCTGGCGATCGTGGGTGAGGTCAGCCACGGCTCGGCCGGCCCACCATTCTCCGAGCCGAGTCAGGTGAGCGTGTAGGGAATCAGCGCCGGTTGGCCGCTTGCTACCGTGCTCGTCCCAGTACCACAGCCATATCTGCGTTAGCTCGACGTCTTCGGGTTCTGCGTCCCGTGGCCGGTAGTGCGTTGCCTGGAACTGGATAAGCTCGGCCTGAGCTGCCCGAAGGTCGGTAGTGCCGAGGCTGCGCTGGCGGGTCTGGCGGGTGTCTTCGTCGTACCAGGTCGCGCAGTAGACGCCGTGCCGGTTCCGGGTGAGCCAGTACAGTTCGTCGTGCTTCCTTGGCATGTCGTCGACTCCAAATAGCGGGCGAGCTCCCACACAGCATAGCGACGTCTCTTCGTCGCGGTGTTCACGCTCAGCTTGTCCCGCACCTGGCCGTGAAAGACAGGCTCGCTAATGCCGAGTGCCTGAGCCGACTGTCGGGCGTTCAGGTACTCGCGCCCGGGGAAGCGATCCCGAATGCGGCTTTCGAAGTCGGCGGCATCAGTCATTCCCCAACGCCCTCGCATGCGCTGCTCGAGCTGCTGCTCGTTCAGCGGGAATCGTTACGCCGCCCACACCTGCAGCTCCTGCTGCTGGATGAACTGGGCGATCGCCCGGACCTTGCTGGCCACGTCCGCATACATCCCGTCGTAGGCAAAGAGCGGCAGGATGTCCGGCTCCCCAGCGTGGAACACGCCTTCCCGGTCCAGCCGACACGGGATGCTCCAGTACTGGAACACCTTGGCCTTGAAGGCCAGCATGTAGGCACGCCACTGCCAGGCCTCCATGTGCTTGTCCGCGTTGAACGGGGGAGGGGAGGAGAGTCCCTCCTTCGGCACGCGCCCCTTGAAGTCGACGACCCGCAGGCCATGCGCCCAGTCCGCCTTGCAAGCTACGACATGGCCATCGATCCGCAGGTACTGCTTCACCTCGGCGACGCGGTCCTTGGGGAGCTGAGCCCTGATCGCCTCGAGGGATTCTTGGTCGAACTCGATCCCCTCGGTAGAGGTCGGTTCCGGTTCGAGCTCGCTGTGCAAGGCGATGCCCACATCGCGCTGGATGCTGGGGGTGTCGTCGTACACCCGCTGGAGGCGGTCACGCAGCATCTGCGTGGTCATCCAGTCCTGCGTCTCCCACAGCGCGTAGGAGTCCAGCATGGTGGCGGTGAGGTAGTAGCCCGTCATGCCGCGGCCTCGTCAGGGACGTACGCCTTGGCCTTCTTGTCGTACTTGCAGCCGAGTTCCTTCACCCGCTCACGAAGAACAGCGCGTACCTGAGCCTTGCTGGCAGGACGGTACTCGCCGTCCATCACCATGGTGGAGAAGGCGTTCAGGCCCTCGGCGTCCTGGACCTTGTCCAGTAGCTCTCGGAGGTCGCTGACCTCGGATACGACGCGCTGCCCCTCCGCGGACAGCACGCCGATCCTCTTCTTTACGTCGGCGATCCGGTCAGCAAACCATGTGGGTTCTTGGTGGTAGTCCGGCACTTCCAGGGTGCCGAATCCGGCGGGGTCTTTGCCCACGCTCGTATCTGTTGGGTTGCAGACCAACAGTGTGCACTGGGCGCGCTGGCAAAGATAGCCTACGAGATCGGCTAGTTTGAAGATCTCGTGGTAGCTGCCCCCCGTAATGTCCGGTCGGACAATGACGTCATCGTTGCGCCTGTCCTCTTTGTCGTGCGCGAGCAAGACAACGTCCAGCCCTCGCGTGTGCACCGTCTTCAGCCATCCGGCAAATCGCGCCTTCAGGGAGCCGTAGCCACGTTGATTCAATGCGCCACCGCTCTGGAGCTTCGGATCTTCTCGCATGATGTCAGCGGCAAGAAGGTCGAGCGCACGCCCTGCGGTGTCGATCACCAGCGTATCGAAGGGATCGAGCGGCCATTCGGCGATGTCCGCCACGTCGCGCCAAGCGGCGACGGGCTGAGTGTCCTGTCTGAAGGCAGAGCGGTGGGCACCGTTGTCGAAATCGAGCAGCAGCGGACGGGAAGAGGTGAAGCCGGTGCTGGTCTTGCCGAGGCCAGGCTGCCCGTAGATCACTGCGGTGATCTGCTGCACGTCGATGGGCTCGGATGCGGGAATGATGTTCAAGGGCATGCTGGTCGTGCTCCCGTAGCGGGTTAGAGGTTGGCGATCGTGGTGTGCACGACGCCTAAGATGGTCATGAGATCTTCCATCTGCGTTCGCGTGAGCTCCTGGCCCGTCTGTAGCGAATCAACGATGTCGTCGATGTCGCCGCACACCAGGCCGTTAAGGCTCTCTCTCATCTGCAATCGTTGGCTACGCACCACGCGGTTGGCGGTTTCGATCACTCGCTGTTCTACGTAGCGCTGTTGTTCATGCGTCATCGCTTCGAAGGTTCGGCTAGTAACCGACATAGCAGTCTCCGAAAAAGAGCGGGGCCGTGGCCCCGCTAAGCTCCTGGGGAGGGGATCCGGCGTTTCCATCATCAAGCGGTCACATTTCTCGGGATCAACACCAGAATTGGCCATTGAATGGAAACGCTAACTAGCGGACGCTGCATCGCTCCTTCGTGGGCGGATAATCAGCGAATGAATATGTTAAGTGTCAATTCCGTGCTTAGGTGAGAGAAGTCGCGTCGCATCGGAGATGCACTGCTGTTGCATCAGGTCCAGCATCTCGGTCCGCTCTTCTGCGGTCAGACGTGTGTGGCCGATGTCGAGCAGAGCGTGGATACGGGCTAGGCGATTGAAGGTCATGTTGTTCTTCCCAGTTCGCGTGTATCGGAGAGGAACCATGAGCAAAGACTGGCACAATTGTGCGTAATATAGCAAGCACAATTGTGCCAAATTTAGAGGCCAGCCTAGGTTGGCGTAGAGCGGTTCCTGCTGGACCGCGTTGTTCAACGCGCAATCGATCCTTCGTCGGGGGAGGGTGACGAGAACGCACCAGGAGCGGAGGTGTCTGGCCGTGGGCCGACATACGACTATGGAGAAATCAGTCGAAGAGGGCGTTCAGGGAGTCTCGAGAAGTTCAGTTGTCAGTCGGCTCGAGGCTGCGCTCGATTTGATTGAAGAACTGGGAGCGCACACTGATAAGGAGCACGAATTTGCGGTTATCAGCGCCGGCGCGAGGGTGCAGTTGGCTATCCTTGAGACTTGCCCCTGAGTTGCTTCGCGAGGTCGCGTACGAGCCGACGACCATTGGAGTCGCAATGAAGGTAGTCGTCCATGATCTGGGTTGCTTCACGAAGTCGGTCTTGGGGGCCGATCTCATCCGGCGCTAGCTGAAGAGCCCACGCCCCGGGAAGCTGGAAACCGCGCGCGATAACCTCCAGCGTCTCGAGTGACGGTAGTGTCGCCGGCCTAGCGTCGGGCACGAGCACGTCTCTGCCGGTTCGTTTCGGTAGGCCCGTGTGCGACTCGAGATCAGTCGCGCTGTTGGGGCGAAGGCCCGATTCCTCGAGGCATCGGGCTACGTTCTGCGCGATTGCGACTTTGAGTTTGTACTTCCTGTCCATACAGGCAGATTGTAGTGAGTCAGCGTAGTGCATCTCTGCTCTTCCTCACTTGCAATGCGCACAGTAGTGCACGCACAATTGTGTCATGTACTCGTATCCTGTTGCCGATGTGGCGGCGGCCATCAAGCGCCGCGGTGGCTATGAGGAGGTAGCTCGACGAGCGGGCTGTTCCGTCTCAGCCGTCAGCAAGATCGCCAACGGCGCGAGGAAGAAGCGGACTTCGGCCGACTTGCTTGCTCGACTCTCTGCCGTGCTCGTCGCTGACGGCCTTCTTTCTAGCGAGTCCGTTGAGACAATCGCCTCACCCACTGTCGGTCCGCCCGATGCAGCACAGTAGTGAGCGCCGTGGACCGCGTGCCCACAGTGACTTGCTTAGGCTTCCGACGCGAGCCCGTCTGCTGTCGGCATCCCAGCAGGTGGATTGCCTAATGGCGGAGCAGCGGGCATCCCTAGGATCTGGAGAGCTCGCGCTACGGCTACTGTCTTGCCTAGCCGTCGTTGATGCGCCCAACAATGCACGTCAGGTGGCGATCTACTTGGCGCTTCGATCCAATCATGAGCGCCTCGCATGGCCTGGCCTTGGGGCGATTGCTGACGACCTTGGAGTAGGCAAGAGCACAGTACAGCGAGGCGTTCGGTGGCTAGCGCAGCATGAGTGGGTCACCAAGGACCGTGGTCACTTCGGGCGCACGAACCGCTACACAGTGAACGTCACCAAGGTGCTCTCACGTGGTCACGGTGACCACAGTCAGGTTCCGTTGCCAGTTGGTCATGGTGACCAGAGTAGGGCGCTCCCAGATGGTCACGCTGACCACAGTAGCGAGTCCCCACATGGTCACAGTGACCATTCTCATGTGGTCACCCTGACCTCTCAATGTGGTCACCCTGACCAGGTAACCCGCCAGGAACCCGCCATAGAACCCGCCAACACAGCAGCGCGCGACGATGGTGGGGGCATTGCGACTCGGGTCGCCGAGATCGTCCAGTCGGTGAACGACGCTTACCTGGTCCACGCCCCGACGCTCCCGTTCAGCCCGACCAAGCTCCAGGCGCCGAGGGCGATGCAGGTCTGGCGAGCCTGGGCCCAGGGCACGCCGCCGACCAGCGATCAGATCTCCCGCGGCATGGACGCGTTCGTCGCCCACCACGGCACACCCCCAGACCACCCCCACGCCCTCGAGAGCTACGTCCGCCGGGTCGTGATGACCGACGCCGGTGGACCCGCCAAGCCGAAGGGCCACCAACCCTGTGCTCGCTGCGACGAGATCACCAACGACGCCCATCGGTGCGGGCCATGCCCCAAGCGCCGACGACCCAGCCCGGCGAGCGACACCGTCGCCCAGGCGGGCGGCCAGGCCCTGGGGAGGTGCTGAGCGATGGGAGCGAGGAGCGTGCGCAAGGGGAAGGGCGGGGAGCGGGAGGTCGTGAACGCGCTCAACGATCGCCTAGGCGAGGGGTTCGCCAAGCGAGCGCTCAGCCAGGCCCGGGACTCGGGCGAGGACATCGAGCACGGGATGGACCACGCCGTTGCGATCGAGGTGAAGCGCTGGGGATCTCGGGCGCAGCTGATGACCGCGATCCTGCAGGTGGAGCAGGCCGCGGCGGAGGGGAATCGCATCCCGGCGCTGGCCTTCCGCTGCGACGGCGGGGAGTGGCGGTACATGCCGATCATGGATGCCGATCGCTTCTGCGATTGGCTGCGAGAGATGGATGACGAGCCGAGGGAGGCTGAAGGAGGCCCGCGCGCATGAAATACGCAACGCTGACCCGTTGGTGCTACGGCATCGACTTCTGGGGCACCTTCGGGAGCCTAGTGATCCCGCAAGACGACGGGACGGAGCTCAGGCTCTACACGGTTGAGCGACCCTGGCGAAACAACGAGCGGGGCGTGAGCTGCATTCCTGAGGGTCTGTACCACGTCTCGCCGTACAGCCGTCCGAGTAACGGGGACGGGGTGTACATCCTCCAGGGCCGCACGGTCTCCCACTTCGATCAGCCGGGAATCGCGCGATTCGGCGTGCTGATTCACGCAGCGAATCGCTGTGATGAGGTGCAAGGATGCATCGCACCTGGGGTGGCGATCGCGCCCAATGCGCCGCTGGTTACCAGCAGCCGGGTCGCCATGAGGATGCTACGGCAGCACTTCGGCGAGGATGACTGGATGCTCAGCATCGACAGTGTCGGACCCGCTCGGGCAGTGGCCGCATGAGTGTGCACAGGAAGACTCGCTGGGCCGACCTGCCCATTCGCGATGGGAAGCTCCACGACCGCGCCTGTGCGGTCCTGGCGAAGCTGTGGCGACGTCAGCGGGTGGAGCCGGATCCGGACGTCGTGCACTACCTCGTCACCCGAGGGAACTGCGAGGTCGTGGACGGGCGACTTCGGATCAAGCGGCGGGTGGTGTCGTGTGGTCCTGAGCTCTGTCACCGACAGGATCGGTGGGCGTCGGAGCGGGAGCTCGCCTCACGGCGCCTCGAGGTCGCTGCGTGAGGACGCCGATCCACCAGCTCGGGGATCTCGCGTTGCGGGAGTGGGCCGCCAAGCGGGAGGGGTACGTGGCCTCGGTCCCCTCGCCGTCGATGGACTACAAGCCGAGTGCGGGGTTCGGCGGGCGGGTGCCCCGGGTGTGGTTCGCCACCGAGGATCAGCGCCTGGTGGAGGCGTTGACCGCGGAGGGGGTGATGCCTGAGCAGGATCGGGTGGTCGTGGCGGCTCAGTATCTCGCGGGGCTGGGGAGCACGCGGGTGGCGGCTGAGCGGGCCGGGTTGAGCCATCGGGCTTTCATGGCGGTTCTGGCGGAGATTCGGTACGCGGTGGGGTATCGATTGTCCGCGCCCGAGCAGGCGGGAGCGCGCTGACCCAAGAGGCTGCCTGACAAACAGCGGTGATTGGGTACACTGACGCTAATCGGCCGCCTTAGAAGAACGGACGCCCTTGCCACCATTCGTCTCAGAATTCCTGAAGCTTCTTTACGGTGTCGAACGGCTTTGGGCGATCCCGCTCAGCGCGTTCCCAGTACTCTGGGTGCTTCACTGGATGGTCCTGGGCGAGGACAGGGTCGAAAAAGCTCACAAGCTGAAGTGGGTTGCCGAGAGGCCTGATCCGCGGAAGTCCAACTCTGTTCTTCGGCTGAAATCCAGTCTAGAGAAGCGGGCGTTCGGCGAGAAGTATCGCGTCTTGGTTGGTGTCTTCTTGGACTGGAGTGCGCGGGTGCTTCCGCCGACGTACGAGCGCTCCTACACAGACCCCAAGGCTGAACTCTGGGATAGCTGCTTCAATAACAGCGCCTTGGCGTTCTTCGTAGCCATCTCTATCGCTTATCCAATTATCCTCATGACGACCGACTGGGCCGTCGGTGGGAGTGGCGCGTTGGGTAGCATTCAGGTTTACTCGGATAACCTCGGTGGTTGGGGGAAAATGGTCACGCTAGTGGGTCTGTTCGTCATGTGGCCAATCACCTTAGTCCTAGTGGTTTCGGATGCGCTCCTAGCCGAGTGGCCAGTCACACCGAGAAGGCTGGCTAAGGGTCTGCTACTAGCTGGTGCTCTCGCTTTCGCTCTCGCTTTCGCTGGCCGTGTCGCTGGCGCTGGCGTTGTCGCCTTCGCTGGCGTTCTTGCTGGCGCCCTCGCTGTCTTTGTCGCAGGAATTTTCGCTAACGCTGTCTTTGGCCCTGTTGTCCGTTTTGTGCCTGGCACGGGCGCCGTCGCTGCCACTTTAGCTGTCGGTTTGGCTGTCGGTTTGGCTGTGCTTGGCGCTGTCAATAGCGTTGTCAATGGCGTTGTCGTTGGCGTTGTCACTGTTGTTGTCGCTGTTGGCGCTTTCGCTGGCGCTGGTCACGTAGTTGAGACGAAGTGGCGGCGGCTTCTTCCGGCGATCCTCGGTTGCGTCTTTCTTGTGCCGACACTTGTGGCAGCGGCCGCCCTCGAGGTTGATGTCGAGAGTGCCGCCAACCTATGGCCTTTCCTAGTAGTGCTACCGTTCTGCAATGCAGTCTTCGATTTCGCGTCGTTCGGTGTAACGCGGCTCTTACTGACGAGATCCATAGCATCCTCTTCTCAAGGGGGTAGATCTGCTTGGTTGCGAGTGATCGGCTATTCCGCGCTGGACTCGCTTGTAGCGGCTGTCACGCTCGGATTGCTAGCGATCTCTATCGTCGGCCTGTCTCAGCTCCTCAACATAGCCACAACCATCGGGCCAACCGGCGCCCCAGTCATCGACCTCGAGTCCAAGTTCGCAGGCTTGCGCAGCCAGTCTCAGTGGTGGGTCTCCGCGATGCACTTCTCGACCTTCGTGCCGACGCTACTTCACCTCTCGGTGATGGCGTACGCAGCGGGGATCACGCTGATTCCTGCAAAGTGGAACGACTGGGCGGTGGAGCGGCTCCAGCCGGGGACACCGATGCAGGACAGCTGGCGCTTCTGGATCGCGACACTCCAGACGATCCGCTGGTGGTTCCCGTTCATGCTGGTCTACGTGCTGATGATTGGACTGTTTTCGTTCGGCCAGAATGGCGGGCTGTCCACCGTCGGGAACTTCTACCTCAGCATCGCTGAGTGCTTCTCGGATGCCATTGGGGCGACTGAGGGGGTGTGTACGGCTGGGTGGTTGGGGGGCTCTGTGGGAGGATGAGGTTACCGGGCCGCGTGCGAGAGCGCTAAAAGCAGTTTGTGGGTATGGAGATTCCATTGGAAAACGAGACTCCGGAGGACGAGCTTGAGCGGAGGCGGCTCTTCGAGCTGGTGGAAAAGGCGCTTTATCGGCGTTTTTCAGTCCACGCAGCGATAGTAGGAGTGTTCGCTGGCGCCGTTTTCACGCTTGCCGGCACCCTTGGTGGCTACCTCATCAAGGACTCAGTTAGGGATGCGCTCTTGCACATCGAGGCTGCTACTCTCGTGTCCGAGCAAACGCTTGAGAGGCTTGAACGCGCAGAGCAAGAGCTCTTCGCCATGCAAGGACAGGCGGACCGCGCGCGGGCCGATTTGGAACGATCACAGAATGCGTGGGAAAACCTAAGGTATCAGGCGGACAATACAGTGCAAGCGCTCTCATACGCTTCGGATCTGGGGGACGCCTTGAAGCCTTTTGCAGAAGAGATAGGCGCATTCGCCGCTAGATCAGGCGAGAGAGAGCTTGAGGAGGCAGCGAGAGGCGTCATGCAGGCGCTTGGCGAGTCGAGTGATCAAATAGAACGGGCACTGGAACTCAACGAAAACAGCAAGTATCAGGTGGGAATTGTGACGGTCGGTATGTCGCGAGCACGCCATGATCAGCTGATAATCGACGTGCGAGCGTGGGGGTATAGCCTTCGAGGTGATCAGTGGCTCGCAGTGCCAGCCACGCACACTCGCGCATCACGCGTGTATTACTACAATAGTGTAGACCTAACAGCAGCCGTCAAGCTTACGGAGCGACTGCAGAGGCAGGGCTTTAACATGGAGAACCCCAGCATCGGTGGCGGGCTTGGGTTGGAGGCTCATGAGTGGGGCGGCGGCACGCTGATAGTGCACGTCATCTCGCCGTAGGTTTCCCTGGGGAGTGGGAGGACGACCTTTCATGTCCCTGATCCCCGTGCCTCGTGTCGTTGTCGGGATTTACAATTCTCTCCAGCGGGGCTGCCCAGCGGGCAGACCCGCGGCAGTCGAAGCTAGCTAGCGCACGCACCGGAACTGCTCTACTCGCGCGAACTCATCCTCGCGTCCGACGAAACCGCGTGTGCCATCCTCGCAAGCTCCGCTCCCGAACATGTTGGCGCCTATCCCGCGTGTGGGATTAGGTTCGTAGCCAATCGTTGTATTCCCAGCCCACTCCCATTCGCCGATCATGTTCAGGAGCCCGAACGTATCGGCGTTGAAGCAGCTGTATTGCCACTCCATGGCCTCGGGTAGACGCATGTCGTCGATCGTGCAGGCGACGCGAGCCTCCGTCCAAGTGGCGGCCTCACGCTGGTCGCGCTCGATCACCCAACCCTTCATCAGAGGACGGCAAGCCCCGCCCTGGGTCGATTCGCCAGCTTCGTTCTGGTCGAAGAGAACACCGCCTCCGGTGATGCACACCTCCGTGAAGGCGCGGGAGAAGGTCCTGTCCGGTATGCGGTTGGCGTATAGGCCAGCGTTGGCCGTCTGCGACTGGAGGGCGTCCAGGGGCGACTGGGCGCTCGCCGGCAGGGCGAGCAGTGCAGCAATGGCGATGGTGGTTCGTAGCATCGGGATCTCCTGGTAAGGTTGATGGCCACAGGGAGACGCTAACTGGCGAGTGTTACGGGCGCGGTGCTGAGGGGTGGCCGTTGGTCCGGTCTCTTGTGTAGTGCGAAATCTGGGCGTGATATCGCACTAATCCTAGGACCCTAGAGAGAGGGATCCGTAGCCAACAAGAACCAGGCGTCTTCATCAGCTACCGGTGGGCTGACGTGAACTGGGCTGGAAACCTGCTTCGACTTGTAGTTTCCGCCAGCTGAGGTGTCTCTCGGCGTATTGAGCACGAAGAAGGGAACGAAGAATGAAGTGCTACAAGTAAGCGCCAACTGATAAGTGGGATTTGCCGATGGGTCGTAAGGTGTCGTTGGTGCGTTCCGGAAAGTGACAATTGGCGAGAGCAAAGGGATGTGATGCTAAGAGAACAACTGATCGACGGTATCCGAGAAGTCGTCGACGCGCTTAATGAGGCCCAGATAGAGATGGTCCTTCGTGGCCGGCCAGATCGCCAGAACGTGGCGAGGTTTGTTTCCGCCAATTCGCGATGGAGCGTGCGCAGTGCGAACTTCGACAGCGTAGCTAGACAAGTCTTAGCCGTCTTTGATCTCGAGAAGCTCGACTCACCTGAGTTTTGGGGCACGTTGATGCGTGCGGAGTCAGGTAAGGGAGACGCCGATGCAGCCAGATCGGTTTACACAAGCGTCTATCATTTAAGGCGATTCGCCCCTCCGATTGTCTCGCTTCTCGATCGGAGCAATGTGGAGCAAGTAAGAGGGAGTTCGGAGGGGCTTCTGACTCTGTACGTGATTGAGGATACGGGTAGCTCTACGCCGACTAGGTTGATCTACGCGCTTCAATCCGTAGAAAGCCTCTATTCAGCTATCGCCCAGCTGGAAGGCGAAACGGACCATGCACTCAGCGTTGTTGCGTGCGATTCCGGTAGTGACAAGTCCTTTGACCTGCTCGGGGCCGCGAAGATTATCCAGCTGGTCAAAGAGGTCTTCATTGAACTGTGGGACAGAATCGTGTTCCACAGGGAGAGGAAGGCTGAAAAGCAGCTGGAGATTTTATCAGGTACTCTGCCTCTCTACGAAAGAATCGCGGAACAAAGGGAGGCTGGCTCCATTGAACCAGAGATGGCTGAGATACTTCGACGCCAGGTTGCGAGCGCCGTAGAACAGTTCTTTGAGGCTGGAGTCACGATCCCGGAGATTAATGACCGAGCGACGGTTGATCCGCGTCGACTCATGAGCCCCGAGCCTAAGCTCCTTACTGGTCCTCCACCCGGTCACCGACCTGACACTGCGGTCGCGTCGGACGACCCTGAGCCGGAAAGAGAGCGGTCGCCGGAGAATACAGCCGAGACCGAGTATGAGGAGTTCATCGCATGGAAGAACAGCCGCGAAAGGAGTAAGCGCGAGGAGCAAGGAGGCGAGGAGCACGGTGAAGACGCGGAAGGCGGAGTACAGGACTAATCGCTAGCCATGAATCCCAATGCTTGCGCCGATGCCACCAGAATCCTAGACTAGCGCTACGTTGAGCGAGTGCGCCCTGGAGTCAGTCATGACCCGGGGCGTTTTCGTATCTCCCTCCAGCCCGCCGCGTGCGGGCTTTTTTGTGCCTGGAGAATTCGCAATGTCCCGATTCGGTGACGCCGCCACGGACGCCAAGCTGGCACACATTCGCGACAATTGCGATGTGATCCACGTGGTGCCCCGGGCGCAGGAAAACGAGCAAACGTACGCGAGCCTGGTGGCCGCTACGCTCGGCAACTTCTCGACCTCGTCTGCGAACTTTACGGCGCCAGGCGCTGGTGATGCCGCCGACAGCCGAAAGACGGTCTGCGGGCCGCTCACTGGTGGCGCCGCGACTGCCGACTACAACGGCACGGATCTCATCACCCTGGCCGGCGTCGACACCGTCAACGGCCAGGTGCTGTTCACCACCAACGTGACCGCGGCCGCGTTCAGTAACGGCGACGAGCTCAACATCTCGGCCGCCTTCGACATCGAGCAGACCGCCGACGTCACCGTAGGCTAGGCAGTGGCTCGCGTCGGCGCCGCAGTCCTCGACGCGCGGCTATCCGCCGCCGCCGCTGCGACGTCCTTCCGCCTGGTCCCTCGGTCACTCGAGGACAGCGAGGACTATGCCGCGATCGACTTGGCCACGCTCGCGACGTTCACAGGGTCCTTCGGTGCGCTCGCAGACGGCGGCGACGATACGCGTCAGGTAACGGCGGGGCGGCTGGACGCCACCGGAGCGACCGCATACTCGAGCGGCGACCTGTCACTGATCGGGGTCAACGATATCGCTGATGCGGTGCTGTTCTCCACGACCGCCAGCGTCGCGGCCTTCAGCGTCGGCGATGACCTGACGATTCCCGCAGGCCTGACGCTGAGGGATGATCCGTTCATTGGGCCGCGAGTGGGGCAGCTGTCGGTCGGCGCGGTGTCGGGGACGCAGGGTCGTCTCGGTGCACCTGTCATCACATCCGGTGCTCCTGGTGCACTGACGGTCGAGCGTGACGGTCCCGCGACTCCGCAGCAGATCCAGGTGATTGTCCCTGGCAGTGCGTACGGCGCCGCTGCTACAGCGACGATGCGCTACCGCGAGACTGGCGCCCCCTCGTGGACGACTGGCCACCCGCTTTACCGGATCAGTGCGGCTGACGGCGCACAGCCCGGCGTCAACGATGTGAGCGTCCTGCGCGACGGGGATTTCTCCTTCGCTGCGATCCGACTGACACCTGGCACGAGCTATGACGTCGAAGTCACGGTGGACGACGGCGGTAGCCTGACTACAGCCCAGAGCACGTTCACAACCCGCGCCCTTCCTGGTGTCGCAGGTGCAGCCACCACGACCGTCAGCGACGGCAACATCGCCACGCTGCGCGCTGCCATTGCGGCCGCAAGCCCTGGCGACGTGATCGAGTTCAGCGGCGACTACGACGCGGGTTCGGATCTGTTCGGGGTAGAGGCGCCGATCGAGGGCCTGGACGCCAGCTTCATCTACGTGCGCGGCGCGAACCGCACCGACTCGATTCGCCTCAACTTGGCGGGCTGTCGGGGATTGTCGACGGTGAACGGGTCGCGCACCGCGAACGTCGTCTTCGAGAACTTCACGCTCGTTGGCCCGCGGACAGGTGGAGGACCGAACAGCAGCCTTCGCTCGAGCGGCATTGAACTGCGCGACGGCAGCAGCAACGAGCGGCTGACGTTCCGTGACTTGATCGTGGTGGGCTTCGACATCGGGGTCCGCGGGTTCGCCGAGTCGTCGCAGACGATGATCTACAACTGCCTGTTCCTGGGCTGCAATCTGTACGCAGATCACTGGACGGAGGACAACGACTCGAGCGGTAGCTGGAGTGAGGGTGGCATCATCCTGCCGGGTTCCGGCAACGCCGCTTGGGGTTGCACCGTCTGGGGCCACGGCGACGCGCTTTCCTCGGCTCAGCACGCCGGCACCCAACAGCTCACCGAATCGCGGAGCGTTCACTTCGCGCAGATGCTAATTCTGGACTGCTCGGACGACGCCTTCGAAGCGGACTATGGCGTCAGCGGGTCACTTGTAGACTCGACGGCGATCAACACGATGACGGCGGTGAGTCTGGATCCGCTGTTCGCCGGGCCCATGCTGATCGCGGGCAACATCTTCGCGAACCCGGGTCGCCAGCCGTTCAAGTTCAACGACGAGGCGTCCGGGTACTTCCTGTACCACAACACGGTGATCCTATCGGACCGGGATGACAGCCGATCGGCTTCGCTCGCCACCTGGTGGAACGCCAACAACGGTGCCCAGAACCGCTACGCGTTGCAGGGGAACCTCGTGATGTCCGCCTACGGCCCGGACGACACGCGCCTTATCCAGCTGAATAACACCGGGCACGGACAGGTGCACATCAGCGGGAACAGCTGGTACCCGGACGGCACGATTCAGTACGGCAGCGACAGTGCGACGAACTTGGCCGATGCGCAGGCGAACCTGCCGGCGGTGACCGCCCTGTTCCCCGGTGGCCCGACGCAGCGAAACGCCGGGGACATCATCAGCGATGCTGAGCCCTTCGAGAGCATCGTGCTGGCCGACTTCATGCCCACCGAGTCGCGGTTCGGCATCCAGGGCGGCACTGACTTCACCGGCGAGATCAAGGTGGCCAGCCCCAACAAGGGCAGCGCAACCGAGATTGCAGGCATCACCAACACGACCCCGACGCCCGATAAGGGCAACGCCGGGTGCGCCTACGTGGCGCGTGGCTACGAGGCGCCGCCGTTCCAGTACCTGGATGGGCTGGGCGCGTTCCAGTGCCGTCAGGTGACCGAAGGTGCAACGCACGGCGTCACGATGGACGACATCGTCCCCGATGCCTGGCGGGACTACATCGACAACACACGCAGCCTCACGCGCCACAAGCGAGCCTGGGCAGCGGGGCACGGCGCCCTCTATCGGTTGGTCATCCAGATGGGTGGCCACAACGATGGCGGTTGGAACGGGTTGCCCGTCTACGACGCGCGGGGCTGCGAGCGGCCGATGGGCTACCGCCTTTCTACGACGTCGCCGGACCCGACCGACATTCGAGATGCCATCTCCGAGAGCAACGTCTACGCGGATGGCTCGCCGCCATCGCTGCACCCCTACGACGGCATCGTTGCCGACTGGGACCGCAACCGCTATCTGCGTTTCGGTGGCGCACCGAACAGCGCGAGTGGGAACTTCCTGGGCGACTCGTGGGAGCTTCCGTTCGCTGACGAGTCACTGGGCGGCGCTGGGTGGAGCCAGCTACCGACGCCTGGGAACCTCGCTAGCGGCAGCGCCATCGCTCAGACGTGGCTCGATCGTTCCACCGGCAAGGTGATGATCGGCTCGTCCGATAGCCCTGAGGTCTACATCCTCAGGCCTGACGGCACGATGACGTCGGGTATCTCCACGGGGAGCAACAACCTGGCGTCACAGGGCGTGCTCGTGCACGCGGGCGGCCGGATGCACAGCATCGGCAGCGGCGAGTGGTACAGCTTCGTCTTCGATTTCGCGACGGAGACCACGACGACCGTAAGCCGTGACGAGGCGGCGCTCGTGACGGGTGCCAACCTGTCGAGCACGGTGCTTGCCGATGTGCTGCCGAGCCCGTGGTACGACGAGGCGCGGGGGTCACTGTGGCTGTGGAACGCGACGGACGCGAGCCCGACCACGCAACAGGACATCTTCGAGTACAACCTCACGACCCACGCCGCCACACAGCACACGCTGATGGGCGACGTGATGCCGTGGGATGACGGCGGGACGCAGATTCGCGGAGACGGGAAGGGCTTCATTGAGATCCCAGAGAAGCGCGTGCTGCTCCTGTTCCCCTCAGCGATTCAAGCGCCGTATGCCGTTCAACTGCCTGATGCTGCATAGAGGAGCTGCCCTGTGGGAATCCAGGTAGACAGCAGCAACTATGCGATCAACACGGCGCTACCGGCGGGCTCGATCGTCGATGAGATCAATGCCCTAACGTCGAACACGGTCACCATCGCGGGCTGGTGTAAGCGCATCTCGGGCGACGACAACATCGCTGCGATTTTCCTGGACGACGCGTTTACGAACCGGTTTGTCCAGGTTGGTATCGATCGGCAGAGCCTGGACTTCCTTGCACGCGCATACGCGAAGCAAGGCGGGAACGACAGCATTGTCAATCTCGACCAGGCTGATTCGATCACTGATGACGACTGGCACCTCGTGGTGGGCATCTTCGGGCCGAGCAGCATCACGGTTTACCTAGACGGATCGGCGATAAGCGCAACAGGCGCTCCCGGCACGTACCCGTCTACGATCGACTCGTTGCGGTTCGGTTGGGACCAGCAGGGCGCCAGCGGAACGGCGGGTGAGGTCGCGCACGTAGCTGTCTGGGACTCGGGCCTTAGCGCAGTGAACATCGACGCGCTGCCGACGACGCGCCCCGACGAGATCACCCCGCCGCCGAAGCACTACTTCAAACTGGAGTCCAACCTCGACGATACCGGCACCGCGGAGGGCACAGCCGACGAAATCGTAATGACCGAGGTCGGGACGGTCACGTACACGACCGACCCGTATCCGACGCCATCGGCGGATCTGACGGTGAGCTCCATCAGCGGCAGCGCCGGCAGCATCGCCGCGCCGGTCATCACCCAGACGCGCACGGTCACTGTCGGCGACATCACGGGCTTGAGTGGCTCCATCGACGAGCCAACGATCACGCGTACCGTGCAGCAGGTGAACCTGACGGTGAGCCCGATCGCGGGAACCGCCGGCAGCATCGTCGCGCCCAACATCGTGCCGACCCTGCCAGCCGACCTGGTCGCCGGGCCGATCACGGGCACGTCCGGAACCATCGGCGCTGCGGTCATCACCGTGACGTCGCCCGCGAATCTGACGGTAAGCCCCATCACGGGCTCTGCGGGCTCAATCGGTGCGCCAACGATCACCGTCGTGCAGCCGAGCGAGCTGACTGTCTCGCCGGTCAACGGGTCGGCCGGTTCCATCGGAACGCCTGTCATCACTATCGCTATGGGCGAAGTGGTAGGGGAGGCCGCTACCTTCGATGCGCCGGACGACGAGCGCACGGTGTACTGGTCGCCTGGTGACGATCACGTCAACGAACTCGGTTGGGAGGCACCAGTGGGGCCAGGTGAGGTGCAGGCGCGCTACGTGGACCTGTCCGACGTGATGCAGGCGGGTGATGCCCTAGTGGGTGCGACCGCGCAGTTCATTGCCTCGACCGTAGCGAGCACTGGTGAGGATGCCACGGCGACCCCTCAGCTGCAGTCGCTTCAGTTCGACCCGGAGGGTAGGCTGCGGCTCTACGTCACCGGCACGCTGGATGACCGCGCCTATGAGGTCCGCTTGAGGGCTACAGGCAGTGCGCTCACCCATGAGCGGTATGTGCGACTGCTCGGAAACGATCGGGGTCGACCATGATCCAAGCCATTGCTCTGGTGGCCGACGTGCTCACCATCGTCATGTGCTCAGTCCTCGGGTGTCTGCTCTGGCGGTACGGGTCCATCGCCTTGGAGATCATCCGCGCCTGGCCAGACATCAAGCAATGCGCTGTTCGTATAGCGGCGCTACCAACCAAATTCACCGCAAGTATGGAGGTCGCCATCAATGAGCGGCAGGGACGAACCGAAAGCAATCGTGGCTGACGCTGTAGGCCACGTGAACTACGCCCTCGATGTGTTGGAGGGCGGGGCCGACGAGGCCGGCGCCATCCTCGATCGCATGGCTACTATCGTCACCAAGGTGCGTGCGCTCGAGCCGAAGGTTGAGGCGCTTCGTGCGGCTGGCGGCGCGGGGGCTGCGCCCTAGGTGCCCGTTACCCCGGGATCGTTCAAGCCTAAGCGTCCTGGTCGCTCACGTAAGTGCGCGGCACGGCGCGGCTACGACAACACCTGGCGCAAGACGCGATCGGCCTTCCTGGTCGAGCACCCGGTGTGTCAGGGCAAGTGGAAGTGCAACGGCGACCCGGCCACCGAAGTGGATCACATGCGGACCATCCGGTCGGGTGGAGCTCGGCTCGACTGGGCCAACCTGCAGGCGCTGTGCAAGCGGTGCCATAGCTACAAGACGCGGACGGTGGACATGTAGGCCGAATCCCGCCCAAGTCGCCTCGATGGCATACTTGCTCTCGCATGACCTGCGAATGGAGAGCATCGTAGTGTTTGAGGCTTGGCTTGTGTTCGGGGTGTTTGTCGAGTGGGGGCTAGGGACTTTGATCGAGTGGGGGCTAGGGCTTGTAACTGAGTGCGTGCAGGATCTTTGGGGGTTCTGGAAGACTAACGATGAGGAGGTGCGCAACCTCGCGCTTACGATCGGACTTCCCCTGCTCATATGGCGCTTGTGGTTGGCTAGCCGGCAGACTGATATTTCGAACAAGCAAGCGGAGACGGCGGCAAATCAGGCCGATACCGCGAACAAGTTGCTTTCAAGTTCGCAAGATCAGTCTAAGACGGCCCAGGCGCAACTCGTGTTGGCCAAACACGCTCAGAATATCGATCGATTCCAGTCGGCGTGTTCGATGCTAGCAGGCGACAGCGAAATTCTTAGGCATGCAGGACTCCTGATCATTTCGCGACTGGTGGAGCAGGAGTTAGAGTACCTGACGACCACTGAGTTCGTGCTAGAGACGTTCGTTCGAATGTGCAGCAAGGAGCTTGAGAAGGAGCGTCTTTCGCCTGTTGAGCATCGCGATCAGCTTAGAACGTCAGCACTCATTGTAATGGCTGTTCACATCCGGATCACTCTTGCTTTGCGACGCTCTAAGTCTCAGAGGCAGTCGATCGATCTTGAAGGGGCTTGGCTAGTGGGGGCGAAGTTGGTCGATCTACCTGGACGCATCCATTTGAGTGGAGCCTTTCTGATGGGCGCAGATCTGCGTGGTGCCCGGCTTGCAGATAGTTACTTCCTTGACGCGTACGTGCATCGAGCAAAAGTCTACGCACGTGATGTGCACTATTTTAGGTTCGCAATCGGTCAAGACGAACTTGAGGTGTTTGAAGACCCGGAGGACGAAGGAGGGGTAGGGGCGTGAAATCCCTGCGGGCCCTTGCCCAGAGACCGCCCGGTGGTGAGTTAAATTTTTGGGCAAAACTGAACCCCCAAAGGAATCAGGAGCTTACAAATGAGCCGTAAAGGCATCGGAGGGCGGCCCAGGAAGCCGCACCTGCTGCTTGCGGCGAGCGGCGGCAAGCGCACCGACCGTCACGGCGATCGCGCCGGCGAGGACGACGTAGCGCTCACTGAGCCGCCGGCCCCGCCGGAGTGGCTACAAAACGCGTACCCGGCGGCCGTGCCGCACTTCGAACGCTGGGCGGAGATCGCCCTGATGACGGAGCGCGACATCGACGCGCTCGCCATGTGCGCCATCTCCTTCGCCGAGTACCTACTGACGGGCCAGGACATCGAGGCGGAGGGTCGCTCCTACGTCAACGAGAAGGGTGACCAGTCTCGGAACCCGGCGTACACAACCCGGAATGAGACCTACAAGCGCGTGGTGTCGATGCTCGCTCAGTTCGGGCTGACGCCGAGCGGCCGCGCCACGCTCACCAAGGCCGACAAGGGCGAAGACGGTCCGTCGCTGCAGGACTTCAAGCGAGCGAAATGAGCGAACAGCGGTCAGGGATGGCCGCGGTCACCGAGTACTGCGAGGGTGTTCTAGACGGCACCGTCATCGTTGGCTACCTGATCCGCCGCGCTGTTGAGCGCTTCTACCACGACCTCGAGCACGGGCACGAGCGCGGACTGCGGTTCGACGTCGACGCCGCCGAGTGCGTGCTCGACTTCTTTGCGCGAGGGCTACGGCTCCCGAACAAGGATGCACCGTTCCAGCTGGATCCCTGGCAGCAGTGGTGGCTCGCGCAGACGTTCGGTTGGCTGCGGGCGGATGGCACCCGGCGGTTTCGAACGACCTACCTCGAGGTCGCTCGCAAGAACGGGAAGACCGCGCTGATGGCAGGGCAGGGGCTCTACATGCTCACCTGCGACGGCGAGGACGCGCCGGAGATCTACTCCGCGGCCACCAAGAAGGACCAGGCCAACCTGAGCCACAAGGCGGCACGCGTGATGTCGCGGCGCTCGCCGTTGCTCAACAAAGAACTCGTCGTCTTCCCCAAGGCGGAGACGCGGCGTCAGGTGATCGGCTCGATCGCTTACCCGAACAGCAATGGCATGTGGGTGCCGCTCGGCCGCGACTCCAACACGGAGGATGGCCTGAACCCGCATGCCGCGCTTATCGACGAGTACCACGCCCACAAGGACAGCGGCATCGCGCAGGTGCTGCAAACGGGCATGGGCGCGAGGTCGCAACCGCTCACGGTGTACATCACCACCGCTGGCTTCGATGTGTCGGGGCCGTGCTACGAGCTGCGGCAGGACGCCGTCCGTGTGCTCCAGGGATTCGATCGCGGCGACGGAACGCAAGACGATAGCTTCCTGTGCGCGGTGTATACGCTCGACGGGTACGGCGATGTCGCTGGTGATGCAGAGCCGGATGACCCGTTCGATCCGAAGAGTTGGGCGAAGGCCAACCCGGGGCTAGGCACGATCAAGGGATCGAGTCACCTCGAGGACGCAGCCGCAACCGCCCGCCGACAACCATCCACGCGTAACCACTTCCTGACAAAGGAGATGAACGTCTGGACCACGGCGAGCGTCGCCTGGTTACCGGTCACCGAGTGGCGCACCACGGAGAGCAGGCCCGTGACGCTGGAGTCGTGCCGCGGGCGGATCGCCTACGGGGGGCTCGACCTCGCAAGCACGCGAGACATGACCGCACTCGTGGCTCTGCTGCCCGACGGCGACGGCCAGTTCGACTTGCTCGCCAGGGTATGGGTACCCGAGTGGGCGATCACGAACTGGCGGGAGTGCGGAGGCTCAAGCGCCTATGCCGCGTGGCGCGATGCCGGTTGGCTCACGGTCACGCCGGGCAACGTCACCGACTACAACATCGTCGAGCAGGGCGTTCGCGAGTTCGCCGAAGTGCTCGACCTACGAACGCTGCTGTTCGATCCCTGGAATGCGGGCCCGCTGGTAAACAACCTCAGCGAGGACGGCGACCTGGATCTGCAGCAGTGCCGGCAGGGCTTCGGCTCCCTGTCCGCGCCGATGAAAGAACTCGAGCGCCTAGTGCTACGTCGCGTCGTGAATGGTGGAGGAGACCCCGTGTTGAGCTACTGCCTAGAGAACATCAAGGCCAAGAGCGACCCCGCGGGCAACATCAAGCCCGACCGCGACGGCTCGAACGGAAAGATCGATGCGGGCGTCGCCACAATCATGGCAGTGGCTGGATGGATGAATGACGACTCTGGGCCGGTCTACGACGGCGAGTTGATCATCGCGTGAACATTACTGAGCTACAGCGTTGGCAGTCGAGTTGCAATGCACGGATACCCCATCCCGCAGAGGCCCGCTCGACTACCAACTACAGTGGCGACATCACCGGACTCACGCTGACCGATCCGTCGTTGCTGTCGATCCTGGGCGCGGGTCCTACGTCGGCGGGTGTCACCGTCAATCGCGAAAACGCGCTGCGCCTTTCTACTGTGGCGGCTTGCGTGAACGTCCTGTCGCAGTCACTGAGCGTGCTGCCGGTGGAGGTTCGTCAACGCACCGGTGACCGTCAGACTCGATCAGTTCCCGAGCACCCATTGTGGCGGCTACTTAACCTCGAGCCCAACCCCTGGATGACAAGCCTCGACGCGCTGGGCGTGGTCGAGTGGTGGCGACAGGTGGATAGTGCCGGGTACATGTTCGTCGACTTTGACAACCAGGGTCGGCCAGTTGAGATGTACCCGCTTGAGTCGAGCGCTACCACGATGCTTCGACCAGGCGGCGGCCGCCCGCCGGTTTATCAGACGGTGATCGACGGCGTGTCGTTCCGCTTCCTGCCTGGCGAGGTCGTGCACATCAAGGGGCACACCTACGACGGTATCGAGGGTCAGTCGCCCATCGGTTTCCTTCGCGAGACGATCGGCACGGGCATCGCGGCGCGCGAGCGAGCTTCCCGCACCTTTGCGAACGGCGGCATCTCGGGCGTTATCGAGTCCGAGGGGAAGTTCTCCAGCCCCGAGGCCCGCGACGAGTTCCTGAGCCACTGGCGAAAGGCGTACGGGCAGCTGTCACAGACGGGGCGCGTCGCGCTACTGCCAAGCGGGATGAGCTTCAAGTCGGCCGGCATGACCGGCACTGACGCGCAGCTGCTGGAGCAGGCCAAGCACATCCGCACGGAGATCTGCGGCTACTACCGTGTGCCGCCGCACATGGTCGGCGACATGGATCGCTCGACCTTCTCCAACATCGAAGAGCAGGACCTGTTCTTCGTCAAACACACCATGCACCGCCTAGTACGTTCCTGGGAGCAGGAGCTGATGCGCAAGCTGCTCACGCGCACGGAGCTCGCGGACGGGTTTTACATCCGCTTCCAGCTCGACGAGCTGCTGCGTGGAGACATCGCCACTCGATTCGAGGCCTACCAGAAGGGCATCACCGCTGGCTTCATGAGTCGCAACGAGGCGCGCGAGGCCGAGCACTGGAACGTTACTGACTCTGCACTCGACAACTACCTGCGCCCGCTGAACATGGATCCCGAGGGTCAGCAGCAGCAACCGAGCGCACAGCGAGCGCTGATGACCGAGAGCGAAGCGAGCGCCGTGCAGCGTTTCGCCGACCCGGATTCAGTGCAGCCGGTGGTGCGGGAATTGGTCGAGGTGCTGGAGCGGCGCGAAGCCAAGGCCGGCGAGAGTCGCGCCGAATGGTGGGACGCCAAGCACGCGGACATCGCGGAGCGCCAGGCGCTGCCCGTATTCCAGACCGTTGCCCGCGTATGCGGAGCGCCCGAAGCCAGCGCCGCTGAGGCTGTGCGGAGCTTCCTGGCTGCACGCCGCGAGGCGTTTACCGAAGGCCACGAGCTGCCCGAGCTCACTGCTCGGACCGTCGCCGAACTACTGACCCAGGACACCGAGACATGAATGACACCGAGTACCGGATGAGCAGTTGGTACGCGGGCGCCAAGCCCAGCGTACGCGCCGAAGGTGAGTGCACGCAGGTTGCAGGTATCGCCACGGTGTTCGATCAGCGCAGCGTCCCGCTCGGTGGCTTCGTGGAAGTGATCCACCGAGACGCGTTCGCAAACTGCGATATGGACGGCGCCGTGTGCGCGGCAAACCACGACTACACGGCGGCGGGCCTACTGGGCCGTGCAGGGATCAACCACGATCTCGAAGTGTCCGATGCGGGGCTTGAGTATCTGTGCACGCCGGCCGAGGACAACGCCGCTTGGCGCACCTACATGCCGCTCCTGCGTGATCGCCAGATCTTCCAGTCAAGCTTCGCGTTCCGCGTGGCGCCTGGCGGCAGCCAGTGGGACGAAGACGACGACGGTGTCATCGTCCGAACAGTGATGAGCATCAGCCGTCTCTACGACACGGCCCCCGTCACGTTCCCTGCGTACACCCAGACGACTAGCGAGGCGCGCTCCGGAGCGGCCCAGCTGTCCCCCGCGCAGTGTTACCCGGAGCGGCTTGAGCACGCGCGCCGCGGCCTCGACCAAGCGCTCGGCGAGCTCCGTGACCACAACGATCTTTACAAGGGCGCGATGGAGCGCCGAGCAGCGTACCTGGCGTCAATCGGCGCCTAGCACCTTACCGAACTTGCACGCGACGGATCGGCCTCTGATGAGGGGCTGAGGGTTCGCCGCGTGCATTGACCGCGCACGGTCCTGATGAGGTCTGACCGCGGTTGTTTATCCGATAGCAACCATCAGAGGAATAGGGCAATGACGGACCTAGTGAAACGCTTGCGCGAGCTCAAGGGGAAGCGCAACAAGATCGACACCGAGCTGCGCACGGTCTACGACGGTGCGGAGAAGGAAGACCGCGGCTTCAACGCTGACGAGAAGCAGACCTGGGACAACCTCCACCAGGCGCGCTCGGATCTGGATCAGCGCATTGAGGCAACCGAGTCCATGATGGACGAAGCGCGGGCGTACGCGCAGGATGTCGATGACTACGCTCGTGACGAATACGGCGAAGCCGGTGACCGCAACCCCAGCGGTCGCATCGGCCCAAGCCAGGAGCGAAGCGCCAATGGCCAGCCCCCGGCAGATCCGGAGGCGCGCGTGCGCGATGCGTTCAACGTGTTCCTGCGTGGCGGTATCACCGCGTGTAACGAAGAGCAGCGGAACATCATGATGCAGCGCGCAGGCGCTGTGCCGGACGAAGTTCGCGCCCAGGGCACCACGCCCGATACTGCCGGCGGCTACGCGGTGACCGAAGAGTCGGCCGGTCGGATCGTTCTGGGGATGCAGGACTATGACGCGATCGGCGCCCTTGCCGGTCAGCCGAATGGCCCGATGCTCTACCCCACGGCCACCGGTGCTCTGTTGCCAGTCCCGAAGGATGACGACTTCCAGGTAGGTGAACAGCTTGCGGAGAACGCGCAGGCGTCGCAGTCCGACCAGACCCTGGGAATCATCAACTACCTGTCGTACATCTTCACTTCGAAGATCATCCGCGTCAGCTTCAACCTGCTGCAAGATGCGAACATCAACATCATGCAGTACCTCGAGGGCAAGGGCGCCGAGCGTTTGGGTCGCATCCTGTCCAGTCGCCACGCGATCGGCGGCGGGCCAAGCGCACCGACACCGACCATCGAGGGTCTGACCATTGGCGCTGCCGCTGGTGTCGACGCGGTGTCGGCGACGGCGTTCACCTACGAAGAGCTACTCGACCTCAAGCACGAGGTCGATCCGGCTTATCGCCGCATGGGCCCGCGCTGGGTGTTCAACGACAACACCCTGAAGGTACTGAAGCTGTTCACGGAGACGGACAGCGGCCGACCGCTCTGGCAGCCGAACATCGCGCTTGGTGAGCCGCCGACAATCGACGGTGACCAGTACGTGGTGGACCAGGACATGCCGGACATCGCGACCGGTACCGTGCCGGTGGTCTACGGCGCGCTGAGCCGCTACGGCGTGCGTGCTGTGCGTGGTATCGAGATGCTTCGGTTTGCCGAGAAGTACGCCGATAGCCTCCAGGTGGGCTTCCTGTTCTGGACCCGCCGCGACGCTCGCGTCGAGGACTCCCGCGCCATCAAGCGCCTGACCATGGCGTAAGCCGGTACTACGACCCCGGGCCCAGGGGTTCGCCCCCTGGGTCCATTCCCCCGGAGAAAGTACATGAAGAAGCCGGACGCGCGGCGCACCGAGCGTCGCGAGGAATCCCCGCGCCTGCGCGAGATGCGCGAACGGGAAGAGAGCAACCATGGGCGGACAGAGCGAGCTGTCGGTCGCCCCATGCGTGAGTCGCGGTAAGTGGCCACCAGCATCGTCACCTTGCCCAGCCTCGAGCCGCTCACGGTTCGCGATGCGCGTGAGCACCTGAACATCACCCACCAGGAAGACGATCGGTTGCTCTCGGGCTACATCGTGGCAGCACGCAGTGCGGCTGAACGCGAGACCCACCGGGCTCTGCTCACCCAGGAGTGGGATATCACGCTGCCGCGCTTCCCCAACGTTTGCGACGACGGGGGCACTTACATCCGGGTCCCGGGTGGCTTTTGCCAGTCCGTCGACTCGCTCGCGTACGTCGACGGGACGGGCGAGTCGGTGACGCTCGACCCGGCCGAGTACCAGGTGGACACGTCGAACGAGCAGGGCGCCGTTGTGCTGCCGGCTCCCCAGGGAGCGTGGCCCGCAACCCAGGCAGGGCGACGAAGCGCCGTGACCCTACGTGTGACTGTCGGCTGGCCCACCGTGTCACGTGTCCCGCCCATCCTGCTGCAGGCAGTGCGGTTCCTGATCGGCCACTACTACGAGAACCGTGAGGCGGTGGTTACGGGCACGATCGCGACCGAGATGCCGCAGGGCGCTAAGTCGATCCTGCAGTCCTGGCGGGTGTGGGGTGCGGTGTGAGAGGTGGTCGCCTTCGCCATGTCGTCGAGGTGCTCAAGCCCACCACGACGCAGGACGCATCCGGTGGCGTGGTCCGTGGCTTCACCGTCGTCACCAAACTCCGCTGCCGTGTCATGGAGCGCGGGGCCCGCGAGTTCGAGCGATACGAGCAGGCCATCGCCGAGGTCGACGCCATCATCGCGACGCGCGAGCTCAAGGGCAGGAACGCGGTCATCGAGGCTGACTGGCAGCTGCGGTGGCGAGGCGTCGTGTACGACATCGCCGGCACCTTCGAGCCAGAGGGTAGTGCCGACCGCGAGACGATGATCGCCGCGCGCCGGCGCAAGTGAGGTTGCCGTGGATTTCGAAGTGAAGATCGAGGGCGCGCGCGAACTCGAGCAGAAGCTGAAGGCCCTCGACGGCGTTGCTCAGTTCAAGGCCGTCAGGCGCGCAGCGATGTACGCCATGCTCCCAGTGCTCAAGAAGGCCAAGGCGCTTGCACCGGTCGGCGAGTACGAAGGCGACCGAGAAGGCGGAACCCTGCGCGACAGTCTCGTCCGCAAGGCCGTCCGACCCCAAGGTCTAGAGCGCGAGATGTCGGTGATTGTCGGCCCTCGTAAGAGCAAGCGGGGCGATCCCTTCTACGCGAAGTTCGTCGAGCGCGGTACACGCAACACGCCGGCCCAACCATTTCTCCGGCCGGCGCTGGAGTCGCAAGGCGACGTCGTCGTCGAGCGTTTGATGAAGCAGCTGCGCAGGACGCTCGACAAGTTGGTGCCGCCGAATGGCTGACGAACTCGATCTGCGCCGCGCCGTGTTCGCGACGCTCGACGCTGCACTCTCCATTCCCCTCTACACGCGTCGCGCGCCCCACCAATCCACCGGCCAGTTCCTGGTGCTGCAGTGGATCTCTACGACCCCCGAGTACGACATGGAGGACGACACGAGCGGTGTCACCGACAGCCTCATTCAGATCGACGCTTACGGCGACAGCGTCGACGAGGCAGGCCAGGCAGGGAGGGCCGCCAAGACGGCTATGGAGCAGGTCAGGGGATTGCTCGGCACTGCGCCCAACCAGGTGCTCGTGTGGGGAACTGACAAGACGGATGAGCGGGACTACACGGGTCAGCAAGGCGACCTGATGGACAACCGCATCAGCCAGGACTATCGCATCAGCTGGAACGAAGAGGAGTTCACAACACCATGACCGCCAAGCGCATGTCCAAGGCCCGGTTCTACTTGGGGGATTCGCTCCCAGCGCCGGAAACCAACACCTCCGAGAACTACACCCAAGTCGGGGGCACAGTCACCGTCAACGGTCCTGGCCCATCGAAGCAGATGGTCGACGTCACAGACATGGAGGACAACGCCATGGTCTTCCTGAGTGACGTACCTGATGGGAACACGATCACCATCACGGGCTTCGTCGACGAGACGGACGCCGGCCTGGCGCGCCTTGAGGCGGACGCGTTCACCGACAACGCGCGCCGTTGGTGCCGCGTAGAGTCGCTGAGCCGCGCCGATAACACCGTGGTCGCAACCTACGACTTCCTCGGCGAGGTGCAGGATCACGGCATCGAGCACTCGCGTGGATCGTCGGTGCCCATCAACGCCACGGTGAAGATCAGCGGCCCAATCACGAAGACGGTGGCTTGATGTTCCGCAAGACAGGCACCTTCGAGCACGACGGCGAGACCTACCAACTTCGCGCGATGTCCGCGTCTATGGCCGACGACATGATGATGATCATCACGCTGTTGGCCCAGTCCGAGCCCGACGACGAGGACGACGACGAGACGGCGGCCCGACTCGACTCCGAGAAGGTCGAGATCTATCAGCGGCTGGTGGCTCTGCGGCGCAAGTGCGTGGCGATGTGTCTGGATCATCCCGCGATCGCTGACCTCCTCAAGACCAAGGGCGCGCAAGAGGTCGGCGACAACGAACTCGACCCCGACTTCGTCACCGTGGCGTGGGAAGCGCTTGAGGATCTGAGCGGCGTCGGCGCGCTCCTCGATGTGGGCGAGGACAGCGAGGAGGAGTTGGAGAAAGCCGCGGGAAACTCCGAGGGCGACCCCTCCGACGCATAGCGATAGGGGTCGCCCTGCAAAGCGGCATCTCTCCCACCACGATCATGGAGACGTGGTCTCCAGAAGACTTCGTCGATGTGATCGCACTCAAGTACTTGAGCACCGAGCGGGCTGAGGAACATACCCCTCGGGAAACCGACTGCTTGTTCGACCTGCTAGGCATGGAGGAACCCGACGATGGCAAGGAGTAGGAGCCTACTCGACATCTTCGTCGGTCTCTCCATCCGCTCCGCTAAGTTCAAGGCGGGCCTAACTGACGCCGAAAAAGCGGCGCAGCGCTGGCAGAAGAAGGTGTCCAAGGACATCGGCGGTGTGCAGAAGTCGTTCGCTGGCTTGCAGAAGATCGCCGGCGGCCTGGCGGCTGTGCTCGTTGGTCGAGGCGTTGCCCAGGCCGTAGGTGAACAGGTACGACTTAAGGCTGCCGCGGCCGACACCGCGCGCTTCCTTGGCATCGGGACGGAGGCCTACTCCAAGTTCACGTTCGCCGCCGACCAGTTCGGTGTCCAGCAGAACCAAGTCAATCTGTTGCTGCAGCGGATGACGCGCAACGTGTCCGAGGCGGCGATCGGTGTCGGCGAGGCGCGCAACGCGTTCCGCGCATTGAACCTCGATGCGGCGAAGCTTCGAAACCTTCAAGCCGACAAGCAGTTCGAAGCGATCGCCGACGCACTCTCGAAGATCGAGAATCAGGGCGATCGAATCGCAGTCGCCAGGAAGATCTTCGACAGTGAAGGCGCTGCTGCCGCTCTCCGGATGGCTGAGGGGTTCAGGGCCGCCGCAGATCGCGCCGAAGATCTCGGCGTAACGCTCTCCGAGAAGGCCGCCGCGAACGCGGTGAAGGCGCGCCGGGCGTTCAGTGAGTTCAGTGCGGTCATCGATCAGATGACCGAGAACGTTGCGCTGCCGGCGGCGATCGCCATCACCAAAGTTGCGCAGTCCGTCTTCAAGCTTCGGGAGGAGGCGGCGGGTATGTCCCGCGACGCCGTGCTCGCGGAGATGGAGAAGAACGCCAAGCGCATCGCCGACATTCAGCGCGGACTGAACGAAAACGCGAACTTCGAGGGCGGCGCGCTACTAGCCAAGATTCTCGGTGCGGGACCGGATGGGAAGCTGGTCGAGCGAGGAACGAAGGCTCTCGCCGAGGAGCTGGACCGAGCGCAGGAGCTGCAAGAGCGATTCCGCGAACTGAGTCGGGGGGGCGGGCCCGCTCCTACGATCGATCTCAAGTTGCTTGGCGGCGCAGCCTCGAAGGGCGGGGGCTCAGACAAGACCGGGGCTGTTACTCGGGCGAGGGACCGTGGGCGCGAGGCAGCGCAGATCATCGAGGGCGTGCGCCTCGAGTACGCATCCGAGGCCGAGCGTCTCCACGCCAAGATGAAGGCGGACATCGCCCGAGTGCAACAGGCCGCGATTGAAGGTCTGGGCCTTACGCCGGACGCTGCCAACGCGCGCTTCGCGCCCGTCTTCGAGTCCATCCGCGAGGGCTACGAGGAAGACCTCGCCGCGCTGACCGAGACCGCCAAGGAGTCCGAGAAGAAGATCGGCGACTTCTCCCGCCGCGCCCGCGAGAACATCCAAGACATCTTCGCCCAGGGCTTTGAGGATGCGTTTGATGGTGGACTGAAGCGAATGGGTGCGAGCTTCGCTCGGTTCCTGAAGAGGCTCCTCGCGCAAGCGCTCGCCGCCAAACTGACCAACGCCATATTCGGCAGCAACGGCTCCGGTGGCGGTGGCGGCTCCGGGTTCTTGCCCGGTGGCGGCGGCATCTTCGGCAAGGTGTTCGGCTCGGTCTTTGGCCAGTCTCACGCAACGAACGCGTTCGCTGGCAAGGCCTACCGAGTGGAGCCGGGGCGTCCCGAGGGGGAGACGTTCGTGCCTGGGATGGATGGGCGCTTCATGCTCGATAGCCAGCTATTCGGCGGTGGCGACATGTCGCTTGCGCTCAATGTTGGTGGTTCAACGGTGCACGTGCACGGCGGCGGCAGCGACGAGCAGGTGAACATGTTCAGGCAAGAGTTGGCCGCCAGTGAAGCGCGCCAGCGCAGGGCGCTTGATGCGCAGGGCCGTCAAATCCTCTCGAAGGTCCGCGACGAACGCAGGCGGAGGCGACTGTAATGGGACACTCGATCTTCCCAGACGTTGCCCCGCTGAACCTCAGCATCGGCTTGCGTGGCAACACCAGGACGAATCCATCGCCAAGCGCGGCGGTCAGCGTGACCACCTTCCGGCCTGGTGCTGCATGGGCGCTCAATGCCACCTTCGGCATCTTGGGCGACTCCACTCGAGAAGAGCGCGCCCGCCTGAACCGCGCGTCGTCCTTCGTGAACTCCGTGCAGGAGACGCGCAAGCGGTTCTGGTACTACCCCCGGCAGCACCCAGGCGGCGAGGTGGTTCGCGGCAACCTGCTGGCCGCTGGGTCCGGGTACCTGCAATCGAACCGTCTGGGCGCTGAGCTGTGGACAACCATCGCCGTCGATGGAGGCTCTACGCTCGCCGTCAATTCCTATCGCCTGGAGATCCGCGGCAACGCTGGGACTGGAGCCGAACAGCAGATCGCTGTGACGGATGGAATGACGTACAGCCTTACCGGCGAGTACCACATCGACCCGCGCGTCGGATCCACGGCGACGCTCCGAGTCGGGAGCACGTCGGAGGATAACAACCTCCTGAACGTCTCGCTGACCGCGGACGACGTCGGTCGCTTCACCTACACCTTTGTCGCGTCGGGCAACACCGCGTTCCTGTCCATGGTGAGCGGCGAGGCCGGCTCGATCTACTTCAGCCAGATGGCGGTGGCGCCGGCGGCGACGGTGACGGCAACCGCGCAGAAGGGCGAGAGCGTCGCCCGCATCGGCGGCCTGCCCGGCAGTCTCGACATCGCCCTGTTCGTTGGCGACTTCATCGAGATCAACGGAGAGTTCAAGCAGCTGACGACGGACCTTGAGACCTTCGGCGCCGGCGAGGAATCGCTGTCGTTCGCGCCGAGCTTGCGCAAGCCGCTGGCGATCGGCGACCCCGTCATCCTGCATAGGCCGAGCATTCTCGTCCAGGCGGCGGATACGGACGTCACCTACCAGCGCGCGGGCATGGGGACGCTGCCCCTACAGATGGTCGAAGTGTTCCCGAGGTCGACGAACCCATGATCACGGACACCGAACAGCAGGCCGTACTCGATCGAGAGCACATCGGCGTCGAGTTCGACGTTGAGTTCGATTTCGACACGGGTACGGAGTACATCACCAACGGTGCAGCAGACGTCACCTATGGCGGCAACACCTACCGCTCGGTGGGCGAGCTCGGTCAGATCGATACGATCGAGGAGGCGGGCGACGGGCGGCCGACGGGGCTGCGGATGGCGCTGGCGCTGCCCCAGGACCTCGACGACGCGGGGACTGTGGTCAACAGTGCGCTAAACACGCCTATCCGTGGCCGCAATTACCGCGTCCGGATTCGATTGTTCAACGAGGACGGCACGCAAGCGACGCCGGATCCGATCCTGCTGCATGCCGGACAAATGGACTTCGTTGCGGTCAGCGATGAGGAAGGTATCGAGCAGCTTGAGCTCCAGTGCGAGAACGCCGCGGCGGATCTGTTGCGGCCGAATGGTTCGCGCTATACCGACGCGGATCAGCAGGCGCTGTTCCCTGGCGATCGAGGGTTCGAGTACCTACCGCTGACGGGCCGAACGATTCAGCTGGGCGACGGGTCGGCACGCGTGGGCACGAGGCAGGGGGACGGCGGCCTGGCGCCGAACGAACTCCCCCCGCAGCCGCTGTGATCGAGGCCAAGCTAGCGCGCGCCATGGCGCAGCACTCGGACACGCCTTTCGAGTATGGGGTCCACGACTGCGCCAAGTTCGCGAACGCGTTGATCCTTGCCGTGCACGGGCGGGACTTGCTGGCAGAGTCGGGGCTGTTCTGGTCGTCGCCGCGGGAGGCTGTGGCGTTACGCCGCGCGTTGGGTGCGGGAAAGATGGCGGCGGCGGTGACTGCTGTTCTCGGGGAGCCAATCGAGATACGTCAGGCGCGGGTCGGAGATCTCGTCGTCGCAGACTGCTCGCCGTGGCAACGTGCGAGGCCTTCTTGGGCGGTGGGTGTGCACACCGGCGCCCGTGCCGTGTTCGCCGCTCGTCCGCGTGGCTGGGTGTCGCTAGACCTGTCGCGCTGCTCTCACGCGTGGAGGGTGGACTGATGCCAGCAACGTTCACGGCGGTCAGTACCTTTCTAGCCAGCGGCACCAAGGCCGCGATCGTGGCCGGTGCGGCGCTGAAGGTCGCCGGGCTGGCGGCGCTCTCTGCTGTCGAGCGTGCCCTGATTGGCCGCCAGAGCCAGGGCGACTCGGCGCCAGGGTTCGGTTCGCGCACGGTCACCGAAACCGGCGCCGACACCCATCGAAAGATCATCTACGGCACCGCCACGACCGCGGGACAGCTGTCGTTCATCCACGAGGTACCGCCGGACAATATGGCCTGGTGGGAGGTGCACACGTTCACCGGCCACGAGGTCGACGAGTTCGTCTCCCTTCACCTCGACGACTACCCGGTCATCGACCTGGCGACCGAGGTCGACGGCAACGGCTGGGTGACCAACCCGGCGTTCGTCGACGCCGACGGCAACAGCCTGCTCCGCCTTGAGTGGAAGCTCGGCACCGATGACGACACGGTGCTGCCCCTGCTAAGCGCCGAACTCCCCACGCTGTGGACAACCGCCCACCGTCAGCGTGGGTGCTCGAAGATGGGCCTACGCTTCGCCGTGGACCAGTCCGACACCGCCCGCGAGGACCCCGACGCGTCGGTGTGGGCCCAGGGCTACCCGGAGCAGATCCTAGTTCGCGTCCGCGGCAAGAAGGTCTACGACCCGCGCGAGCCCGGGCACCTAGTGGACGACTCGAG
>JBCBZW010000027.1 GCA_039815145.1 Pseudomonadota bacterium | reverse complement strand
TTGCACGCCGCCGAAGGGGTCGATCAGCTCGCCGTCGTCACCGCGGGCGATGGCGTTGATCGTGAGATCGCGGCGGGCGAGGTCCTCCTCGAGGGTGACCTCGGGGGCGGCGTGGATGGCGAAGCCGCGGTAGCCCGGGGCGGTCTTGCGCTCCGTGCGGGCCAGAGCCACTTCCTCGTGCGACTCGGGGTGGAGGAAGACGGGAAAGTCGCGGCCGACCGCGCGATAGCCCTCGGCCAGCAGCTGCTCGGGGGTGGCGCCGGTGACCACCCAGTCGCGATCGCCGGCGGTTAAGCCGAGCAAGTCATCGCGCACACAACCGCCAACCTGATAAAACTTCATAAGCTAGATGTTATCTAAAGCCCCATGACGCCCGCCATGATCCAGCCCCGACTCCTCAGTCGTTCACACCGTTTGCTCGCCATAGGGGGACTCCTATCGGTGCTCGCGGTGATCGCGGGTTGTGTGAACCTGCCCTACTACACCCAGGCGGTGCGCGGGCATCTCTCGCTCATGAGCAAGCGGGTGGAAATCGAGGCGCTCCTCGACGACCCGGCCCTCGACCCCACCCTGCGCGAGAACCTCACCCTGGTGCTCGAGGTACGCGACTTCGCCAGCACGCAGTTGGGTCTGCCGGAGAACGGCAGCTACCGCAGCTACGCCGAACTCGGCCGGCCCTACGTGGTGTGGAACGTGGTCGCCGCCCCCGAGTACTCCATGGCGCCCAAGCAGTGGTGCTTCGCCTTCGTCGGCTGCCTGGCCTACAAGGGCTACTACAAGGAGCGCAAGGCGCGTGGGTTGGCGGACAAGCTCGAGCGTCGCGGCTACGAGGTGGTGGTCGGCGGCGTCGCTGCCTACTCCACCCTGGGCCGCTTCGAAGATCCGTTCCTCGACACTATGATCGGCTACACCGATGCGCGCACGGCCGACATCATCTTCCATGAACTCGCCCACCAGCAGCTGTACGTGAAGGGCGACAGCGCCTTCAACGAGGCCTTCGCCACCTACGTGGCGGACGAGGGGGTGCGACGCTGGTTCGCCGCCACTGAGCGTCCTGCCGAAGAGGTGGAGCGGTGGCGCACGCGCCAGGTGCGGGCGCGCGAGTTCAATCGTCTGGTGCTGAGCGGGCGAAGTCGCTTGCAGGCGGTCTACGCCGACGAGTCCCTCGACGAGGCCGGGCGAGCCGCCGCCAAGCAGGCCGCCCTCGACCGCCTGCAGGGCGACTATGCCACCGTGCGCGACGGGCCGTGGGGCGGCTACACCGGGTACGACGCCTGGTTTGCCTCGGTCAACAACGCACGCCTGGCCTCCGTGGCCACGTACCGCCGTTGGGTACCCGCCTTCTCCGCCTTGATGCGGGAAGCGGGTGGCGACTTCGAGGCCTTCTATGCCAAGGCGCAGGCGCTCGCGGACGCGCCAGCAGATGAGCGCCGCGCGACCCTGCAGCGGCTGCTCGCGGTGGCTGCTGCCGAAGACGAGGCCGTCAGCGCGGCGACGGACTAGCGCGCGTCCGGACGCTCGTCGCGGTACTGGTCGAGGGGCGAGCGGGTGGCGTCGCGCAGGTAGCCCGGCACGATCGACTCCATGGAAGCGGGCTCGAGCCCCAGGCGGCCGAGACCGTCCGAGTCGCACACGCTCGGCACGGACAGGGACCGGAAGTTATCCGAACTGAAGGGCTTGCCCGGGATGAAGTCCATCACCTTGGCCTGCAGGCGGGCGACGCCGTCGGGCAGGGCCAGCACGGGCTTGTCGATCTCCAGCGTGTCCGAGATGAGGCGGATTACCTCGCGCAGGGTGTACACGCGCGGTCCACAGAGTTGATAGGTGTTGCCGTAGGTGGCGGGGTCGCGCAGGGAGCGGGCGATCGCCTCCACCACGTCGCCCACGTACACGGGGGCAAAGCGCGCGTCGGCCTTGGGCAGGGGCATGAACGGCGCGGGCAGACGCAGCAGATCGGCGAAGCGATTGATGAACGAGTCGCCCGGGCCGAACACCACCGATGGCTGGTACAAGGTGACCGCGAGGTCCTCGCTGTGGGCGTCGCGCAGTAGGCCTTCGGCCACGCCCTTGCTGCGCAGGTAGTAGCTCGGGCCGTTGTGCGCGTCGGCCTTCAGGGCCGTGATCTGCGCCAGGCGGCCCACGCCGGCGCCGCGGCAGGCCGCGATCAGCTTGCGCGTGAGATCCACGTGTACGTGCTGGAAGCCGCGGCCGTCGTCGCCCTTCTCGTTGAGGATGGCGACGAGGTTCACCACCGCCGTGTGGCCCGGCAGGGTCTGCTCCAACACCCGCGCGTCGTGCACGTCTCCTTCCACCAGGCGCACCGTCGGCATGACCAGGAGGTCGCGATGGCGGGCGCGCGAGCGGGTGATGACGGTGACTTCCCAGTGGTCCTTCACCAGGCGCGGCAACAGGTGGCGGCCGATGAAGCCGGTGCCGCCCAGCACGGCGATGCGCGGGCGCGGCGCGTTGGAATCAGCTCGGGTCATAGGATCTCAAGCGGGTTGGTGAACGACGGGGTGGCGGGCGCGATGCGGGCGCCGACCGGGGGGCGAAGTATAGCGATCCCCGCGGGTCAGGTCTGTGTCGGAAGCACGCCCGTCAGGGGCGCTTCAACTGGGCGCGGGTCGGCACGGGTGGGAGCAGCGTGGAGAGCGGCTGGCGCGCGCTCGCGCTGGCCCTGGCGGGGTCGTTCAGGCGCCAGTCGTAGATGATGCTGGCCATCATCACCCGGCGCACGTAGTGACGCGTCTCCGTGAACGGCACGCTGTCCACCCATGCATCGGCGTCCAGGGGCTGCTCCCGCGGCAGCCAGGCGTGCACGCGGTGTTCGCCGGCGTTGTAGGCGGCGGAGGCGAGGGCCGGGTGCTGGTCGAGCCTGCCGAGCACGTCGGCCAGGTACGTGGTGCCGAGGGCGATGTTGGTCTGCGGGTCGAAGAGCGATTGGCGATTCTGATAGCCGGCACTCGCCGTGCGCTGGGCCACGGCCTTGCCGGTGGCGGGCATCAGTTGCATCAAGCCGAGGGCACCGGCCTTCGACACCACCTCCGGTGAGAACAAGCTCTCGCTGCGGGCGATGCCGAGGGTGAAGTTCGTGGGCAACCCGGTCTGGCCCGCCCACTCGTCGAAGCTGCGGATCCACGGCAGGGGGAAGCGCAGGTGCAGGTCGTCCCACAGGCTCGCCGATGCGGCGGCGGAGATCGCGCTCGGGTGCCAGCCCCAGGTGTCGGCGATCAGGGCCGCTTCGCGCTTTTGCTCCCGCGAGAGCGGGCCTATCAGGTCCGTCCACTGGGCCTGGGCGTCCTTGATCTGTCCTGTGGCCCAGAGCTCCAGCGCCTCGCGTAGGGCGGGCTTGGTGAGGAGCGCAGCGCGCAGGGCGGAGTTGGGGGTGGCCTCGGCGTGGGCGAAGGCGTAGGGCTTGTCGGCGCGGTCGGCGGCCAGGAAGCCGTGGTAGCTGCGGTCGCGGGCGGCGCTCGCCCACACGGCGGCGGCGTCCTCGGCGCGGCCCACGCCCTCGAGGGCGCGCCCCTGCCAGTACTGCCACTTCACGCTGGTGCGCTCGGCGTCCGGCAGCAGGTTGATCGCATCGAGGAGGGCCGGCCAGTCGCTGGCCCGCATGGCCGTGCGGCCGCGCCAGGCGGCGGTCTCCATGTCGTGGTAGGCGAGGGCGTCCAGGGCGCCCGCCGCCTGCGGGGCCAGGTCGCGGGCGAAGGAGAGGGCGATGCGCCGCTCGATGCGATGGTCGAGATCGCGCGCGAGACCACCCTGGGCGCGCAGGCGCGCCAGGTGCTTGGCCGCCTCGTCGGGGTAGCGCACGGCGAGCCGGTCGAAGGCCAGGTAGAGCCACTGCGGATCGTCGGCAGCGAGGGCGATGGCGTCCGCGCGCTGCAGTGCCTGACGCGGTTGTTCGGCCGCTTCGTTCCAGCGCGCGGCGCGTGCCTGGGCGCGGGGGCCGGCCTTGCGGGAGAGGTAGCGGGCGAGGCCCAGCTGGCGCGACTTCAGGGCCAGCTGCACGCGGTCGTGGTAGTGGTTCAGGCCCAACATGCCGTTGCGGGCGAGCCAGGCGAACGCGGGGTTGCAGGCGTCCGGCTGGCTGTGGCCGACCAGCCACAGGGTGCGCGCCTCGTCCTCGATCTGGGCGAGGTTGCCGCTCGCGGACTCGAGGCGGGCCGTGAGCTGATGGCAGCGTAAGGTGACGTCGGGCCGGGTCACGCCGGGCCACACCGCCAGGTATTCGGTCCATCGTTCCTGATTCGCGAGGTGCAGGAGCCAGCGGTAGCGCAGGCGACGGGCGGGCAGGGCCTCACCGTGGCGATCGAGGAACTCACCGACGTCGCGGGGGCCGCGGGCCTTGAGGTCGGCGCCTATCCAGGCCGCTTCCAGGTAGGGGTAGAGCAGGTAGCCCTTCGATACCTCGTCGAGGGCGCTGCGGTCGCCGGCTTTGGCCTTGGGCAGGGCGCGGCGGAAGGCCTCACGCTGCGCTTGCAGCTCAGGCGACTCGCGCAGGTCGAGGACGGGGTCGGGGGCGCTCTGCGCGACCGCCACACCTAAGGGGATGGTAAGGAGCAGGGACAGCCCGGTGAGGACGCCGCGCTGGGGGCGTCGGGGCCTGAACGGTGTGGAGCTTAAGGATCGCGGGCGATCCATGACGAGTGGACTCCCTATGCGGTCCCCGCCTCGACGCCCTATGGGGAGCGCCGAGGCGGGCAACGTGCCGTGCGGCATGGCCGCAGCCGTCGCGGCGGCTTAGCCGATGCGCACGAGGCGCGTGCGGTCGTCGCGGACGACCTCGAGGAATAGTACGTTAGCGCCGGAGGCAGCGTCGGTAAATTCGTCGATGTCCGAGACCGGCTGGCTATTGACGGTGGTGACCACATCGCCCGCGCGCAGGCCGCGCACGGCCGCCGGACTGTTGTTCACCACGGAGGTGACCAGCACGCCAGCGACGCTGGCGAACTCCGGCATGTCGTCGTCGATGTTGGAGAACTCAGCGCCCTCCAGGCCCTCGTGCAGGGTGGCGGCCTGCAGCGGCTCTTCCACCGGCTGCGCCGAGCCGAGGCGCGTCTTGACCGTGCGCTCCTTACCTTTGCGTACGAGGGTGACTTCCACCTCGTCGTCCGGGCGCATGAGGCCGATCATGTTGCGCAGCTCGGCGGCTGAGTCCACCTCTTCGCCGTTAACGCCCACGATCACATCGCCGGCACGGATGCCGCCGCGATCGGCTGCGCTCTGCGGCACCACGTCGGAGACCAGGGCGCCGTTGTTCACGCTCAAGCGCATCTCCGAGGCCACCGCCGAGTCCACGGTGTAGATGTTCACGCCGAGCAGGCCGCGGCGCACCTCACCGAACTCGAGGATCTGATCCATGATCGTGCTCGCCATGTTGATGGGGATCGCGAAGCCGATGCCGATGTTGCCGCCGCTGCGCGAGATGATGGCGGTGTTGATGCCAACCAGCTCGCCGCGCAGGTTGAGCAGGGCGCCACCGGAGTTACCGGGGTTGATCGAGGCGTCGGTCTGGATGAAGTCCTCGTAGCTCTCGATGTTCACGCCGGAGCGGCCGAGGGCGCTGACGATGCCGGAGGTGACGGTGCTGGTGAGGCCGAAGGGGTTGCCGATGGCGACCACGAAGTCGCCCACTTCGAGCACGTCCGAGTCGCTCAAGGACACCTGGGAGAGCTCGACGCCGTCCATCTCCTCGACGCGCAGCACGGCGATGTCTGAGGGCTCGTCGCTGCCGACCAGCGTGGCCGAGAGCTCGGTGCCGTCGTAGAGGCTGATCGTGATCTCGTCGGCGCTCGCCACCACGTGGTGGTTGGTGACGATGATGCCCTGGGCCGCGTCCACGATGACGCCGGAGCCGAGGCTGCGCTGCGGGCGCGGCTGCTGGGGCTGGCCCGGGTTGCCGAAGAAGCGGCGCAGGAACGGATCGTTGAACGGCGAATCCTCACCGGGCTGCTCGGCCTCCACGGTGCCTTCCGTAGCGATGTTCACCACCGCGGGCGCGACCTCCTTGATCATCGGTGCCAGGGACGGCAACGGTTGTCCGTCCACGGCCACGGGCAGGGCGGCGCTGGCCGCACCGGCGGTGAGCAGGCCCGTCAGCGCTGCGCCTGCGCAGACGACGGAGACAAGGGGAGAACGGGTGATTGGCATAGGTCGGCGCCTCGTGTTGGGTCCTTGAGGAAAGAGCTGGCGATGCTCGCCGTCACGCGATGGTTGCGTGAGCATCAGCCTTGGGCTGTACGGGTAGCCTTCGCCGGCGAGGACTTAAAGGAGTCAGCCGGCGCAAAACACACTCTGCGTGATCATCAATGACCGCTCGCGACCGTCAAGGTTCCTGTGCCCACCTAGGGCACGAACCCGGCAACCTTTACGGTAAACCGGGCTCGTGAGGCTACGCGCCGGTGCTAGGCACTGACTGTCGCGATTTGTCGGCGGGCAGAGCTGGTGGCCCGGCCCGCCTGGGGCGCGCGCTTTACTGCACGCGCACGTCGATGCGTCGCGGCTGCACCTGCGGCTGCTTGGGGATCGAGACTTCGAGCACGCCGTGGGTGCTGGTGGCCTCGATCTGCTCCACGTTGGCCGTCTCGGGCAGGCTGAAGCGACGGTAGAAGCGGCCGGCCACACGCTCGACCTTGCGGAAGCCCTTGGCCTCCTCTTCACCGCGCGTTTCGCGGGTGCCGCTCAGGGTGAGCGTACCACTCTCGGTGGTGATCTGAATGTCCTCAGCCTTGACCCCCGGCAGGTCTGCGCGCAGGACGAAGCGCTCGTCCTCTTCCTTCACGTCGACGGCCGGCACCCAGTCGGCGCTGACGGCGTTGTCCGTGTTGCTCGCCTGGTAGCGAGGGAAGCGGGCGTCGAGCATGTTCTCGAGTTCGTTCTGCAACTGGTGCATCAGGGTCCAGGGCTGCTGGTAGCGAAGGTTCGTCATGGTGTCATTCCCCTCAACGAAATGAGTGATTCGGTGAAGCCTGACCTATGGCTGGGGCTTCGGATTTCAAGCGCCGGCTCGCTTGATATTGCGGGTCCTGCGCGAAGTGCTTAGAGGGGTATGGGCTCGCCGTAGGGTTTCAAGAGTTGGGCAGGCACAAGATGTAGGGCAGGGGCATTGTGCGGTGCATATCCACATGCGCCTGAAAACACGTCTGATCGAAAATTAACCGCTGACCAGTATCTTGTTGATTTTACGAGAATTATTGTCCGAGCTATCCACTGAATAACCCACCAGATTTCCACTTGACTCGATGGGTCTCGCGCACATAACCTAGGTCCATCCACTAGATCTAGTGGTAAGCGAGCCACCAAACCACACAATATGGGGTCCGGGCGGGCGACGAGGTCGTCGCGATCGCCGACGCCATCCTGCCCCCGTCGACGCGCGGGCGGCACACCAGGGGAAACTGAGGGGATACATGAGCAGCGAACTAGCCTTGCCTGAGCGCGACGACACCGAGATCCCGTTGCAGGACGCGAGCCAGGATATCTGGGCCCGCAAATACCGCCTGGTGGCCAAGACCGGCGAGCCGGTGGACGCCACCCTGGATGACAGCTTCAAGCGCGTCGCCCGCGCGCTCTGCGAGGTGGAGACCGAGGACCGTCGCGAGCTCTGGTACGAGCGCTTCCTGTGGGCCCTGCGCCGCGGCGCCGTGCCCGCCGGCCGCATCCTCTCCAACGCCGGCGCCCAGGAGCACAAGCCCGCCACCTCCACCATCAACTGCACCGTGTCCGGCACCATCCATGACTCCATGGACAACATCCTGGAGCGCGTGCACGAGGCCGGCCTCACCCTGAAGGCGGGCTGCGGCATCGGCTACGAGTTCTCCACCATGCGCCCGCGCGGCGCGTACGTCTCCGGCGCCGGTGCCTATACCTCGGGCCCCCTGTCCTTCATGGATATCTACGACAAGATGTGTTTCACCGTGTCGTCCGCCGGCGGTCGCCGCGGCGCGCAGATGGGCACCTTCGACGTGGGTCACCCGGACGTGGTCGAGTTCATCCGCGCCAAGCGTGAAGACGGCCGCCTACGCCAGTTCAACCTCTCGCTCCTGATCACGGACGAGTTCATGAACGCCGTGCGCGAGGGCAAGAACTGGAAGCTCGCCTTCCCCGTGAGCGAGAAAGATCCCGAGTTCGAGAGCCTCGACTTCGACGACCCCGATCAGGTGGTGTGGCGCGAGTGGCCCACGGCGGACAAGTACATCCGCAACGATGCGGGCCTGGTGGCGTGCAAGGTCTACAAGCAGATGCCCGCCCAGCGCGTGTGGGATCTGATCATGACCTCCACCTACGATTTCGCTGAGCCGGGCTTCGTGCTGATCGACCGGATCAACGAGAAGAACAACAACTGGTGGACGGAGAACATCCGCGCCACCAACCCCTGCGGTGAGCAGCCCCTGCCGCCCTACGGCGCCTGCCTGCTCGGCTCCGTGAACCTGACGCGCTTCGTCGTCGACCCCTTCACGCCTCAGGCGCGCTTCGACTGGGACGGTTTCCGCGAAGTGGTGAAGGTGTTCACCCGCATGCTGGACAACGTGGTGGAGATCAACGGCCTGCCCTTGGGTCCCCAGCGCGACGAGATCATGGCCAAGCGCCGCCACGGCATGGGCTTCCTAGGCCTCGGCTCGGCCATCACCATGATGTGCATGCGCTATGGCGCCAAGGCGTCCTTGGAGTTCACCGAGGAAGTCTCCAAGGAGCTGGCCCTGGCCGGTTGGCAAACCGCCCTCGAGCTCTCCCGCGAGAAGGGCCCCGCGCCGATCATGAATCAGCAGTTCGAGGTGACCGCCGACATGCTGGCTAAGCGGCCGGAGATGGCCAGCGACGGCTGGCGCGTGGGCGACCAGGTGCCGGGCCGCGTGCTCCACGCCCGCTACAGCCGCTACATGCAGCAGGTGGCTGGTATCGCGCCGGAGCTGGTGGACGAGCTGGCTAACGTGGGTGCTCGCTTCACGCACCACTCGTCGATCGCGCCCACGGGCACGATCTCGCTGTCGCTCGCCAACAACGCCAGCAACGGCATCGAGCCCAGCTTCGCCCATCACTACATTCGCAACGTGATCCGCGAGGGCCGCAAGACCAAGGAACGCGTGGACGTGTTCTCCTTCGAGCTCCTCGCCTACCGCGCGCTGGTAAACGAGGCCGCGATGCCGAACGGTGAGGGCGAGACGGCCCTGCCCGACTACTTCGTGACCTCCGATGCGATCACGCCGCGCGAGCACGTGGACATCCAGGCCGCCGCCCAGCGTTGGATCGACTCCTCGATCTCCAAGACGGCCAACGTGCCCACGGACTACCCCTACGAGGACTTCAAGGACATCTACATGTACGCCTACGAGAAGGGGCTGAAGGGCTGCACCACCTTCCGCTTCAACCCCGAAGCCTTCCAGGGCGTGCTCGTGAAGGAAGATGACCTCAAGAACACCACCTACGAGTTCACCCTCGAGGATGGTTCGACCGTCAGCCTGCGCGGCGACGAAGAGGTGGAGTACGACGGCGAGACCCACACCGCCGCCAACCTCTACGACGCCCTCAAGGAAGGGTATTACGGGAAGTTCTGAGCGACCGGCCAGGGCGATGCTTGAGGTAGCAATCGCCCTGGCCCGGCCCCACTGACACAGCATTCAAGGTAGGCGCCCGCCGCAGCGACATGCTGCTGGCTGGGCCGCCCCGACACTCGAGGAAGACACCATGGCCGTGAAGATCGCCAAGAAGATCACCAAATACCGCGTCGGCAAGAACGAGGAACCCGCTGCGGAGGAGACCGCTGCGGCGCCCGCGGCGCCCGCGCCTGCTGCGGAGCCAGCCCCTGCTGCGGCGGCCGCGCCTGCACCGGCGGCGCCCGCCGCGGCCCCCGCCCCGCCGACCAAGGCGGAGGTCATTCGGATGCACGAGTCCGTGGATCGCCCGGACATGCTCATCGGCTCCACCTACAAGGTGAAGACACCGGTGTCCGACCATGCGATGTACGTGACGATCAACGACATCATCTTGAACGAAGGCACACCGCACGAGCAGCGTCGGCCCTTCGAGGTGTTCATCAACTCGAAAAACCTCGATCACTACCAGTGGATCGTGGCCCTGACGCGGGTGATCTCGGCCGTGTTCCGCAAGGGTGGGGACGTAACCTTCCTGGTGGATGAGCTGAAGGCCGTGTTCGATCCGCGTGGGGGTTATTGGAAGTCCGGCGGCGTGTTCATGCCGTCGATCATCGCCGAGCTGGGCTACGTGATCGAGCGCCACCTGAAGCGAATCGGGCTGTTAACCGACGTTGGGCCGGATGAGCAGCAGCAGAAGCTCATCGAGGAGAAGCGGGCCGAGTTCGAGGCGCAGTCTTCTCAGCAGGATGCGTTTGCGGAGACGTCGTCGTTCCCGGAGGGGGCGCAGTTGTGTGGGAAGTGCAATACGGTGGCGGCGGTCAGTATCGACAACTGTATGACTTGCTTGAACTGCGGGGATAGTAAGTGCGGGTAGTTCTGTGCACCGAGAGCAAGGTCAGTTCGCCGAATTGATCTGACAACTGCACGACTATCGAGGTCGATAACTGTCAGATCAGGTCGCCCCTAGCACCTGTGAATCGCTCCTTGGGGGATCGCGAAACTATCCCGCCGTGGCATGAACTCGCCAACTGTCGATCGTGTCAAGCACGATCGAAACATGCGGAAGGTTTTCTGAGAAGTCATTGTAGAGCCGCGACACGGCCATTGCGCCCCACATCGAAGTCTGAATGAACGATGCACAGGCACGAAGATTCAGATCGGTGCGGATGATTCCACTATCTCGGCACTGCTCCAAATATTCTTCGAATATGTCGGTCAGGCCTTCACGATAAGAGCGAACGTACTGAAGTACTGGCTGGCTGACGTCCGTGGAATCCAGAACGGTATTGACCATCATGCAACCGAGACGCGCGGCTTCCTGCCTCGGGTCCCCGTCGAGATGTAGCGAAAAGAAATGCTTAACCGCGTTCAAATCCGGTACGGCAAGCATTTCTCTTACCATCTTGAAGGCCATCTGCTGGTAACGACGCTGGGCCGCCAGATACAAACCTTCCTTGTCTTGAAAGGTGTTGTAGAGGCTGATCCGGCTGATACCGGTCGCTTCCTCCAAATCGGAAATCGTTGCGCCATCAAAGCCGTTCTGCCAAAAACAGTACATTGCGGCATCGATGACCTTGTCTTCGTTGAATTCACGTGGTCTTGCCACAGCGCCACCTTTGCATGTGTTGGTTCCCGGGTTGGGCTCTATGCCGCTGTTTCCGCTTGCCAGGACCGCAGCGTGTCCACCGCGATCTGAGAGAGAGGAGCGGCCGCTGTTTTCGAACGGACCAACCGAATTTCACTGAGCGCACCCCACATCGAGCCGACCAAGAACTCCGCGCGTTCACGCGGTTTAGCGATTTCACTTGCTCGCAAGGAGTTTTCAAACGCAGCTAACCACATCCTTCGGTACGCCTCGACATGCTCGCGCATGCTTGGCTGAAAGCGGTGCAGTTCGAAGATCGTGTTGACCAGCATGCAGCCCATGTTGGACATGTCCTCATCCGAGGCAGGTGGCGTGCCCATGCGCTCAAAAAATGCGATCAATGCCTCGATGCCAGGCTCGGAAAAGGACTCGTTGACGACACCATGTGCCATCTGTCGATAGGCGCCGGCCGCCTTATCGAATATCTCATCCTTGCTACCGAAAACGTTCGACAACCCTTTGACGTCAATGCCCGTGGCCTCAGAAAGCATCTTGTACGTCGTGCCATCGTAGCCATGGCGCCAAAAGGTCAGCATCGCTGCCTGCAGTGCTTTTTCTTCGTCGAAGTTGCGGGGTCGTGCCATCGAAGGCTCCGGGGCTCATTTTCCAACACTGATTGTAAAAAGAAATTGGTTGCGCTATAAGGTCGATATTCGTAATACAACCGACGTTGGAAAACAAGCCTAGCGGCCGCAAGGAATCGTAACGACTGGTGGATCGGTTGGAATGAAGAATCAAGCATAAACAGGAGTTTACGAAGGAGTTAAGGATGGATATTCAACGCAAAATCAGAATCGCGACAACGGCTGACAAGGCTTGGGCGGTCATCGGCCCCGAGTTTGCCGATGTCGACAAATGGGCTAGCAACGTCTTTGTGTCGACCTCGCGTAACAACAACGCCGCACCAAGCGGGGCGCCGGCGGGCGGCCGTGTTTGTAGCACGTCACAGGGCGAGTTCGATGAATCGATAGTCGACTACGACGAGAGTCGCCGACTCATTGCCTATGCCGTCACCGGAAAGGCATTGCCAGGATTCGTCAAGTCAATTCAGGCACGTTGGGCCATCCAGCCGGCTGGACCCAATGCCAGCACCGCGACAATGACGATGACAGCTGACTTGGCGCAGCCGTTCGCTTTTCTGATGGGTTGGATGATGAAGAAACAGTTCGGCAAGGCCATCGACGAGTCTCTGGAGGAGTTCAAATTCTACTTGGAGCAAGGTTCAGTGCATCCGCGGAAAACTGAAAGAGCCAAGTCCAAGCAGGCTCAGAAAGCCCGCGCAGCGGCCTAGGCTTTTTATTTGCCCTATTTTACAACGTCTGTTGGATAACTAACGGCGACCTCACGCGGTTAGTCAGAGGAGATATCCCCATGATCGAGTCTCGGTTAACAATTACGTTTGTCGCAGTTGCCGCGTTCACGTTCCACCTCAGCGCAGGAGCTCAAGAAGCACCACAAATGCCGCCAAGAATTGATGGTGCTGTAAACGTTGATGAGCATACTTCAGCGCCGCTGCAACTCTCCCGCTCGGCGGAACTCAGTAAGTCAGCTGGTGCGGTATGGAAGTATCTAACCAAGTCGAATCACGTGGCTGGCCTGTTCGACGGCGTTCGCTCCATCACTAGCGCCAAGGTTGGTGAACGACGCACCGTAAGGCTCCGGGGCGGCGGAAGCGTCAGCGAGACCGTAGTCGCCGACGACGCGACGTCACGTACGTTCGCCTATTCAATCGGCGATACGAATCCCATGGGCATATCTGATCACCTTGCGGTGCTGACAATCACGTCCGCCGATGAAAGGAAGGGGGCAGTCGTAACCTGGAATCACTACTTCAACGCTGCTGACACGGATGCCGCAGCGTCGATGAGCGAATCTCTGAGTGGCGCGCTCGCGAAGTTGTCGGCCAAGTATGGGGGTTTTGCAGACCACGGCAGCAACAGCGGTTTCAATCCCGCGATCGTCCGTCAGACCAGAATCCTCAAGGCGAGTAAAGCCGACGTGTGGGCGGTTGTCGCGGATGGCTTTGGCGACGCCCATGTTTGGTCAAGCAACATTGGCGAGATCACCGTGACAGATCGCAACGGCGACACAATCGTAGGGGATCAGCGAGCCTGCTTTATTCCTGCCTTCAATGGCGAAACGAAGGAAACCATAACCCAATATGATGAAGAGGAAGGTCTTTTCGCGTACTCCATTGATCAGGGAATGCCGCCGTTTGTGACTTACGGCGAAGCTGTCTGGTTAGTGAATGAGATCGACCGCAACACCACACAAGTCACGGTGGAGATAACCGCTGCAACGGCCGCGGGTGTGCCACCGCAGGCCATCGCGTTCTTTCGCAGTGCGATGACACAGCAGGTTGGTTTCGCGGTCGACGATGCGAAATATTTCATCGAAAACGATGCGGTTCATCCTCGGAAGACCGCAGCCCTACAGGCTGCCGGCGGCGGCCACTAGTCGGACCGGATAGGTACCTGTGAGTCCGGGAAGAGGTCTTGTGGCGCTTGTGCTGTGGTCATTGCTGACCGCCTGCGACAGCGTAGGTGAATCGCCCGAGGTCCGCATTCTGGCCGATGGGGCGACAGGGCTTTCAACGTCATCAGGCGAGATTGTCGTTCGCGTCCTCCGGCTCCCCCCGGAGGGTGCGGAACGGTTTGCTCTGATTGTCGGTTTGCACGGCTACGGTATGGACGAGCAGCAGATTGCGGCCCTCGTCAAAATCGAGCCGTCAACACCTCACACGTATGTGGCCATACGAGGCTTCGAAGCGCTCGAGCCAGGAAGTTATGCCTGGTTCCCTGTATCGAGCGGCGCAGGTCCAGTCATTGATTCCAACGCGATCATCGAAGCTAGCGATCGCCTGTTCCGTGGCATCGATGCAGTAACGGCCTGGCTCGGAACTGATCCCGAACGAGTTTACCTCGTCGGCTTTGGCCAAGGCGCCACGATGACATTGTCCGCCGCCTTCCTGCGGCCGTCGGACGCGGCAGGCTACGTGGGCTTCGCTGGACGCCTTCCGGCGATTGACGCAACTGTCGTATCCGACGTATCCGCGCCCGTCCTGATCGGCCACGGCACACGAGATCCGAGTGTTCGAGCAGAGGACACCGATCTCGCAGTCTCGCGGCTGATTGAGGTCGGCCGACGGGTCGAGCTCAACGTCTACTCCGTGCCGCATGTCGTCAGCGCCGCAGGTCGCCGGGATATCGCTACTTGGATCGATGCTCGCGAGCGCGGTCAGGAAATGACGGCATCGCCGCCGCCGCCGCTGTCGGCCGTGGGCTCAGCAGTGGCCAAAAGTCAGGGTTCCGCTGGGGCCTTGGTCGACAGTGTATTGCGCCGCGCAGTGAGTCGTGGCGGCGTGTCTGGGAATCCGAAGGGCGCTATTACGATTTACAAGTTTTTCGACTACAACTGCCCATCGTGTAGAGTCGCCCATCGTGAACTGCCGAATTTGTTGGCCGCCTACCCGAACGTTCGGTTGGTCGCGGTGGACGTTCCGGTTTTCGGCGAGGGGTCAGTAAGAGCGACCGCACTGACGTTTTCGATTGATAACCCAGCACAGTACAAGGCAGTCTACGCCGACTTGTTGGCGTCTAACGATCGGATAGGCGCTCACCAGGCGATCGAATCGATTCGTCAACACGTCGGAGTTCTCGTCGATGATATGAATATCGACCCAGTCGTGGAGGCTCATCTGGGCGAAATCCAAAACAACATGGCGGCCCTAGACATTCTAGGAATCGTCGGTACGCCTGGGTTCCTGATTGATGCGGACGATGTGCGGACAAAACACATCGGCTGGGATCCGCACGTGTTAAGGGCGTATCTGAAGAGCCTCAGCGAATAGCACTTTCACTCTTGAGTCCGGCGAATCAGGCGGATGGTGAGCCAAAGACCGCCTGGCGGCCGTAGCCCGCCCCCCACGTTTCCGTGCGGTCTGTTCGCTGATAAGCTCACCGCCATGCAATATCGACGCGCTTCCCTTCTCGCCGGAGCAATCATGCTCCTCGCTTCGTCGCTCCAGGCCCAACAGCCTTCGGCCGAACTCGTTTCGCTGCTCGACGTCGGCTTCTACAAGAACAATGGGAACTTCTTGGCGGACGGTCTGTGTCTCGTCTTTCCGCCTGAGGGGGACGCGACCTACGAGCTCGTGGTTCGCGATCGGAGCGGAGCTGTGAAAGGCAAGGCTTCCCTGCAAGTGCAGAAGTGGACTGAGTATCCCGTCTTCGACGGTCTCGGTTCCCTCGGAGTGCCCACCCTGAGTCTCGGGGAGGCGGGCAGCTACGTGATGAGCGTGGACAAGGATGGCGAGCCCATCACCTCCTTCCCCTTTCAGATGGAGGTTGAGGAAAGCGGCGATCCCTTCCAACCGGGTAAGAACTTCCATCGACAAGGCCCCTGGCAATCCCTCGCCACCCCCCAGAGCCCCGTGGGTAACTACGCGTTCACGCTGGAAGGACTGCTCGCCCGGGAAGGCAACTACAGGTTCGTGGTCGAGGTGGAAGGGCGTGTCGTCAAGAGCTTCCCCATGACCGTCTCGGGCGGTGCCGTTACGCCTCACCCCCGCACGAGCTTCGAAACGAAACCCCACATCCACTACGTCGTGCCCAAGTTCGTGGACCGCTCTTCAGGTAGTTCCGGCGGCTACAAACTGTTCGATATCTTCTGGCTAGAGAGCGAAAGCCGCGGCAACTAAGAGCACGGGTAGCGCGGGGTATCCTCGCCTTTAGCACCTAACGCTCGTTCTCGTGCTCCCGAGCATCGCCCGCTTCTCGGCCTACCGTTGGAAAACGTGACAGCCCACTCAAAAGAACGGGGCATTGCACGGCACCGAGCTGATCCACTGTAACGCTGTCGCCCTGCTACCCAGCTCTCGCCGCGAAGTTCTACGCTTAAGCCCCGGTGACATCGTCGCGGTGGTGGTCAGGGCATCCGCGCGCAGGCTCAGTCGGTGAGCACATCGCTCCTCACGTCGGTGCCGTCATCCCCCGGCGGATCACTGTCCTCGGGGGCGAACCACGCGTCGGGTTGCGCGTCGATGACAGTGGCGTCCAGCGCGTCCACCTCCTCGATGTCCTCCACCAGTTCCACTTCGTAAGTCTGCTCCGGCGCGGCGTCCACCACGGCCTCCTCGTCTGACGGCGCCTCGCGCAGTTCGTCCACGGCGCCGGAGACGTCCTCGGCGGAGAGTTCACCCAGCGTCTCCAGGCGACCCTCCAGCATCTGCTGCAGGTTGCCAATGGACTCCTTGATGTTGGTGAGCACGCCGCCGCCTAAGGCAGAGGTGATCTGCCCAGCGCTGGCATCCCCCACAGGCAGGCCGTCGGCGAGGTTGGCCACCAGGGCATCCACTTCGGCGCTGTCGACGCGCGCTGGGTCCGTGGCCAGTTCGCGCAGCGCTGCGTCGAGCTCGCGCACCGAGGCTCCCGTCTCGTCGGGATCGTTCGCCATTTGGGAGACATAGGCATCCCACACGTCCGAGTTGTCCGCGTTTGAGGTGGGATCATCTGAGTCTTGAAGCCGTTCTAGCAGGTCGTCCGGGAAGGCCAGATCGTTGAGCGCGCCCTTGCCGAGGGTCTGTAGCGCCTGCTGCAGCCCGGCCGAGTCCAGGATCGGCGTGCTGATCAGCTTAGGATCGAGTGATTCGAACAACTTCGCATTGATGCCGGAAAGACTAATCATGGGGACTCCGTCGGGATACTGGGGCGATGACGACGCTCGTGGTCTTCGCCATGGGCTTGCATATCCCTAGGCGCGAAAGCTGCGTGATTCGGCTCATCGGGGTAGGGGCGCTAAGCGTCCGAGCTGGCGACGAACCAGCGTTTTCATTGCTTGTCCTCGTTCCAAATTGAGCTAAGTGGGTTACCCCGGCGAGACATGCGCCGCGCGCTCGAGCGCAGCGACAAAGAAGCCGCGGGCGCACGACGTGGGGCGATGCCCACGCCGTACGCCCTGCAGCGAGGCGACGCTTACTCGCCAGGAACAGCCGGGCCCACCGACGGCGAGAACAACGGCTGAGCGATCACCGGGCAGTTGATGATGGCCTCGGCCGAGTTCAGGCCCGCGACAAAGCCATCGCTGGGACCGTTCTCTGCGAAGCTGGTCACAAGCCCCGCTTCCACCAGGTTGCGCAGATCATCGAAGCTGACGATACGGCGACGCAGGCCCTGATCGATGGCTTCCTGCGTCCACATGTTGAGGTGCGCGTCCCACATCGGCGAGTAGTTGTTCAGCTGCCCCTGGTTGTTGACGGGGTCGAACGGGAAGACGTTGATGGGGTCAACGGGGCGCTCGGCCGTACCGGCGGGGATGTCACCGACACCGATCGGGAAGAACGTACCGGGTACGGTCTGGGTAATCGTGAAGCCGAGGCTCTGTCGCTCGGGTGAGTCCAGGTCCGTGATGCCGTTGACGACAGGCGAGAAGCCGAACAGCGTCGATGTGGACTCCGGGGTCGACACACCGAAGGTAGGCAGGTTGGCGAGACGCGGCGCGTACACACCGAGTTCGATGGCGGCCGGCTCCGGCGCCGACGCGTCCGTCACGAGGTGGTAGTAGTACTGCTGACCACCCTGGAAACCGTCGAGCAGCTGCAAGGTGACCGTACCGCCCTCGAGGTCGATGGCGGTGGCGCGGTCATGTACGCCGGTGCTGTTGAACACCTGCTGCACGTTGAAGACGTTGCCGGCGGGGGTCACGACCAACGAGGACCAAAGGGCGTCCGCCACAGCACCGGGCTGTACGAACGCGGGCGGGAACGCTTCGTCGGGATTGTCGGGGTTGCCGGGGATCACCTCGAGCGTCGGACTGAAGTCCACGTCGCCGGGGAAGATGAGCCGCCCGGCACCATCGATGGTGACCTCCATGGCGCCTTCCGTGCCAACACCGTTGATCATGCGGGGCGCGAAGTTCAGGCCCATGATCTCCGCGACATCGAAATGCGCACTCTCGGTGATGATGTAGTGCGCGATCTCACCGTTGGGGCGAATGCCCTTCCAGAGCCGGAGTGTCGCGGTTGCGGCGTCCGGATCGTCGAGGTCTGCCACAGAGACGGTGCTCTGCAGGAAGACGTTCTGCTCGGCGGGGAAACGATCCGGCGAACCCACGAGGTCCCTGACCCTGATGCCGAGATCCCGTGCCGTCGACCTGAGAAGTCGGCGTGCCTCGGCGCGGCGTCGGATCTCGCCGGGGGATGCGATGGCCTCCGCGCTGTCCACTTCCTGAGCGTGCGTCGTCTCGATCCCTGCGGTGAAGGTGACGACGAGGGCTGCGCTGAGGCACGCCGCTCGCATGATTGCATTGAGGGTAGAGGTAGTCATCGTTCGTGCTCCATCGGTTTCCGCGCCAACGGGGCGCTGCATTGCCGGCCTATTCATTTCGTTGCTCCTTAGCTTGCGTTTATCGTCTCCGTGTCGGGTTCTCATGAGATCTGATGACGCCGTGACGCTGGAGGCAGACCTTCCGTGGTCGCAAACGCTATGTGTCAGATATCACAAGGCCATGAATCCCATTAGCCAAAAGTCACGTAATCATCCGCTCATGGGGACTATGTGGGCGCTGTCGTCACCTGGCAGTGGGTAGGCGGCGCTTACGTTAAGTGGACGTACCGAGGGTGGCAACTAACATTTTCGTCACGCGTGAGGGGATATCGATATTCACAAAATCGAGAGCTATGGAGAAAATTAGGTATATGGCGGGGCGTTAGCGAGCGAGGGAGCGCGGCGAGCAAGATGTTACGAACCGGAGGTGAGCGGTCAGTCGCCTCCGTTGGGTATGTCGAATCGACCGCTTGCCGCGACAGCTGCCCCGCAGGTCGCAAGGGGCGCCCTGGCCGTGAGGGCGAGTAACGCCTGGCGTGTAGCCATCATTGGTCCGTGAGGGGGCGATTCAGGGCGACGTCGGAGGCCCTATCGACGGGATGCCACCGCCCGTACCCTTGATGCAGTGGCGCCTGTTCGTCATCGACACCCGCACGGCCGTGTGCCGCAACGACACGACCGGCGAGGTGGTTGCGCTGGATCTTCCCGACGTAGGCCTGTCGACCCAGCTCGGTCTAGGGTTTGGGGACTCGGACGATGTTTCGATCACGGTGCGGGGAAATGTGCGCTAGGCTCGCTAGGCGTCAGCGCGGAACAATTCGCGGATCATTTCCTCGTCGATGGGCGGTTCGTCCTGCGCCACCCCCTGGCCGTAGGTGGCATCGGCCAGCGCCTGCTTGCGCGCTTGCAACGCGATGATTTTCTCCTCCACCGTGCCCTCCGTGACGAGCTTGTAGACGAAGACCGGCCGGTGTTGGCCGATACGGTGGGCGCGATCCGTCGCCTGGCGCTCGGCGGCGGGGTTCCACCACGGATCGTAGTGGATCACCGTGTCCGCCTCGACCAGATTCAGGCCCACGCCGCCGGCCTTGAGAGAGATCAGAAACAGGTCCACCTCACCTTCGCGGAAGCTGTCGATGGCCTCGTCGCGGCGTCGGGTCTGGCCCGTGAGTTTGCTGTAGCCGATGTCTCGCTTGAGAAGCTCTTCCTCGATAAGGCCTAACATAGAAGTAAACTGAGAGAAGAGCAGCACGCGCCGACCGTCTTCCAGCAGTTCCGGCAGGATCTCGAACAGCAGCTCGAACTTAGCTGAACCTGCGCGCTCCGCGCCTGGTGTGTTCGCGGGGAGGAGTCGGGGGTCGCAACACACCTGGCGCAGCTTCAACAGCGCGTCGAGCATCACGATGTGGCTACGGGCCAAGCCGCGGGCGGTGATGGCCTTGCGCACCCGTGATTCCATGGTGAGGCGAATACTCTCGTAGAGCTTCGCCTGGTGTGTGCCGAACGACGCTGCGCGAAGGAACTCGCTTTTTGCTGGCAACTCGCTGGCCACCCGCTCCTTGGTACGGCGAAGCAGGAAGGGCCGTACGCGGCGCGTGAGGGCCTCCAGCCGCTCGCGCTTGCCGTGCTTCTCGATGGGGGTGGCGTAGTGGTTGGCGAAGTGCGCGGCGTCGCCCAGGAAGCCAGGCATCAGGAAGTCGAACTGCGTCCATAGCTCGCGTAGATGGTTTTCCAGCGGCGTGCCCGTGAGGCACAGGCGGTGGCGGCAGTCGAGACCGCGGATGACCTGTGCGGCCTGAGCCTTGGGGTTCTTGACGTGTTGGGCTTCGTCGAGGATCACGTAATGCCAGGGTTGGCCGAGCAGGGTATCGCGGTCGCGCGGCAGCAGCGGGTAGGTGGTGAGCACCACATCGAACTGCGCGAGCTGCGAGAACCAGGTTTCCCGCTGTGGCCCGTGGAGGACGAGTACCTTCAGCTTCGGTGTGAACTGCGCGGCTTCGCGGCGCCAGTTGCTCATCAAGCTGGTGGGCGCGACGATGAGGCTCGGGATATCCATTCGGCCGGCCCGCCGTTCGACGGCCAGGTGGGCGAGGGTCTGGATGGTCTTGCCGAGGCCCATGTCGTCGCCGAGGATGCCGTTGAAGCCGTACTCGCGCAGGAACTGCAGCCAATCCACGCCGTGCTGCTGGTAGGTTCGTAGGGTGCCCTTGAAGGTGGAGGGGAGCTTCACCGTTCGTAGGCCTGACCAGTCTGCAAGCTTGTTGGCCAAGCGGCGCAGGCTGGTGCCGCCGCGGATAGGGAGGTCGCCAAGATCGAGCAGGCGCGCTGCGTCGGCCTTGGCTAGGGTGAGTTCTTCCTTGTCGTCGTTGTTGTGCAACTCCAGGATGGTCTCGAGCACCGGCGCGATGAGCGCTGCGTCAACGCGCACGAACTCTCCGGGCTCCACCTCCAGGTACAGCGTGTCGGGGAGTTGCCCGGGGCGGTATTGCTCGAGCAGCTCAGCGACCAGCGGCAGCATGGGCAGATCTTGACCGTTCACCTGCAGATCAAAGCGCAGGCTGAACCAGTCCCCGGCCCCCTCGTCGATGGCGCCGGCGAGGGCGCTCGCCTGGCGCACGCCGAAGTCCGATTTCCCGCGATACTCCACCGCCCAGCCCTCGTCGCGCAGCTTCGGTGCTTCGCGGTGCCACCAGTCGAGCCACTCGTGGCGCAGGCTGATGCCGGGCTCATCATCCAAGAGCACGAACAGCTCCTCGCTGATCTCCACCAGGCCGGAGGCGGCGAGGCGCGGCGCAGCCTGGCGTTCCGCAGATGCGTCGCGGTGCACGTGAAGCAGTCCGCCGTCCGTCTCGATCACCAGAGTTTGGCGTGCGTCTGTCGGCGCCAGTTGTACCTCGCCCGCGTGGCCGTAGCGAAAGCACAGGCGCGCCTCGCCTCTAAGGGGCGTGCTCGGGTCCACGTCCACGATCAGGCAAGGCTGCGGCGGGGCGCGCAGGTCGACCACCGGTACGGCCACGGGGGTTGGCAGGCCGGGGGCGCTACGGGCAAGGTGGCGGCTTACCTCGTCCACGCGATCAGCTGCCACCACCGGCGCACGCAGTAGCCATTGGAGCTGATCGCTGGTCAAGTGTTCAGCTAGGACAAAGTCGCCGACGGTCAACGTGGTCTCGTCGATGTAGGCGGGGGTGGGTAGATCCAATAGCACGCGTATGCTGGCCGCCACGTCCAGCGTGGGCTTATAGCCACCCTCGCAGGGCGCCCAAGACACGGTGAGTTCGCGGTCGGGGCCGCGCGTCAGGGGGCCGAGCCGATCTTCAGCGACGTAAAGACGGCCGGTGGACGCCATTTTCTGAAGCGCGAGGTGGCCGGTGATGCCGCCTAAGCGGGTGCGTTGTGTCCAGTGGTCGCGCCCGCCCACCAGCATCAGATCCAGGATCTCGCGGTCGATGGGGCGCACGTACGAGCCGCGGTAGTGCATGCGCTCGACGCTGGCCAGGCTGACCACACGGCCCTTGGTCCAGGCGCCATCCTTGCGCTGGCGGGAAACGGCTAGCTCGATCGCCGCCTCCCCGTCTGGGTATTGCCCAAGCTTGAGCAGGTACAGCAGGGACTCTGGTGTCGCGCCCGAGCGCGCCTCGTCGGCTGTCGTGTCGCTGTCTCGCAGCTCATCCAACCAGGCGCTTACGCGATCGGTGGACGCAGACGCATCCGTCTGTTGTTCGAGCCAGGTGAGCACCAAGGCCACCACATGCTTACAGTTGAATCCGACAGGGCAACTGCAGTCGCCGTCCAGCACGGGAACCCCGTAGCCATCGGTGGAGATCTCGACTTCCTGCCGGTAGGGCGCTTCGGCGCTGCCGATGCAGGAGCCGGCGAGGAGCACCTTAGTGGAGTCGACGAGGGTACCGGTTACCCGTGCGCGCCCATCGCGCGCGTAGCGACTGCCCCTGGCGAATGAGGTGGCGCTGGTCTCGTCGGCCAACCAGGCGGGGTCTAGGAGCTTGGGGTCGATCATGGATCGTGTTGTGGACGGCGGATAGTCGGAGTGCCTTTGTTTGAGTGGCGAGCTGGCTGGGGGTGTGGTGGGAGGTATCGTACCGCCAGGGAGGATCAAGCTACACAGGTGGGTGTGTGCCCATTGCCTTGCTGGCCCTCGAGGGAGCGCGTCGCACCGGCGCAGGCCTGGAGTGAGTCGTTAGAGAGCCTGACAAGGCTTCTAGGTGCGGTGCATCCGTTGACATTTCCGCTGAATGCATGCAAAGTGCATGCATGAGTGTAAACGTCACCATCCGACACGTGCCTGAAGAGGTCCGGGACGGTCTTGCCGAGAAGGCTCGGCAAGCGGGCAAATCCATGCAGGAATACCTGCTGGAAGAGCTTGAGCGCTTGGCACATAGCCCCTCAGTAGATCGCTGGATCGATGCGGTTCGCGAACGCAAAGCCCGATACAACAGCCGAGTGTCGACTGAGCAGGTACTCGCTGCACGAGATGCCGACCGCAAGTGACGCTGGTCATTGATGCCAGCGTGGTGGTTGCTGCGCTCGTCGACAACGGCGGCCAAGGCACCTGGGCCGAGGCCATACTCGCGCAGGGCGAACTTGTCGCACCAGAGTTGCTCGTGGTGGAGGTCAGCAACGTCTTGCGGCGCCTCGCGCGCTCCGGCAGTGTTTCCTCAGAACAAGCCGATGATGCACAGGCCGCGTTGATTGAGTTGCCCGTGAAGCTCGCCCCACTGCACCCTTTGCTAGAGCGTATCTGGGAGCTACGTGATAACGTCACTGCCTACGATGCCTGCTATGTGGCGATCGCCGAGCGCCTGAGCGCGCCCTTGGCAACGCTCGACCGCAGGCTCGCCACCCAGCAGACGCTATGCGAGTTCCTGACTCCCTAGAAGCCTCTTGGCATGGTGAGCGCGGTGCGATGACGTTCTTGCAGCTGTCTCGCGCGTTGGTCTGGCGTGAACACAGGCTCGTTCTTCAGGACGTCCTGTAGATCTCTAAACCGCACCTCTTCGGTCAACGGTGCGCCCACCCTCTGCGTGGTGCACGACACACCTTGCCAACGCATGAATGAGAACACCGTAGAGGCGCCTGCTGGATCAAGCCAGTTTTCGACGCCGGGGTCTCGCCGGCTGATAACGAAGCGATAGTTGCCGTCTTCGCTTCGATGCGCCTGTTTCGTGGTGAGGCTGTTTTGGTGATATCGGTAGTCCAGGGCGCTGAACCAAAGGTCGCCCAGCTGAATTCCCTGATAGCGCGCATCAGATTCTGGAACGGTAATGACGAAAGCGTTCGTGCTGGTGAGTTGGAAGTGACCCGCGGCATTGAATTGACCGGGGAGACCCTGTTCGGTTTGCCGGGGCGGACTCATGACATTCGCAGGTAGGTTGGTACGCAGAAGCTCAACAAACTTGACCCAACCTCTAGTCAGTCCAGTGAGATATTGGGCAGCGCGTTCATATTGCTGATCGACGCTCTCGGGGCTAGGGAGTGGCTTGCTTTGGCCGACGGTGTCGCATCGCTCGATACGCCACGTGCTCCCCGTTTCCGTGCTCCAGTCCATCAGGCTCTCTCTGATCAAGATACTGTTCGCACGCAGGACACGCTTGGTGTTGCTCAACCAGTTTTCACCCTCAGCCAGCTTCTCTGGAGGCGCCTCGCTAATGATGATCTTGAACTCGCCATTGCACTTGGTTCTCAGCATGGCCAGATCAAGCTCGCTTACGGGCAGCGGGCTGGTCAGGTTTTCGTTGAAGCCAGGCTCGCCTGCGCCCACCTGAATCTGCAAGTCGGCAGCGTTGCCTCGCTTGCCGTGAATAATGTAAGTCCCGGGCGTTTCTATGGTCGCGAGAAAATAGAGATTGTCTGGATTGACCAAACCAAACTGGTTGTGTCTTTCAAGCCGCCGAAACTCGGGGTGCCTGGCGTCGTTCAACGCAAAGCCCTGGTCCAGTGCTGCTGCAATGTGATGCTTGAGCTGAAGGTCAGCGTGAGCTTGCTCCAAGTCTGGTCTGTCACTGTACTGCAGCCACGGGGCGAGCAGCATGGTTTGCCGGGCTTGCTCAATGGCGTTTGCGAAGAGCTGCGGCCCCGCCAAGTCGTGATCAGCCTGATGCCTGGCCTCGCTCTGAACAACCCTCAAGTGGTCGTCGTAGGTGCTCTGGGTCTCGTGGGTCTCGTTCGTCTGATCGTAGGTCATGTTCATTCCTCATCGAGTGTCTATTCCCGAGGTACGGCTAGCGTTGCGCAACGCGGGGATGGCGGGCGGGAGAGGTTTCCTAGGGCGCGAGCTCAGGGAGCAACTGCACGATGCTCAGGCGCTGCTGGCGCTCCCCAGGCCCCATCGTCTGCGCGAGCAACCGGCCACTGATGAGGTAGACCTCGCCGAAGAAGAACTGCTCGGTACCGATCGCAATGTCATCGAGTCCGTCACCGTCCACATCACCGGCCGCCGCAATGATCGGCGGCTCCGAAAAGAAGCTGTGAGGCACATCGGCGATCTCCACACCGCGGGCGGGCAACACTGCCACTTCCTCAGGGTCTGCCCCGATCTCCGCCAGGTCGATCTGCGCGCCATTCACCAGCTCGCTACCGGACACGAGGAAGACACGTCCATCGTCGAACTGACCACCGCCGCGCATGGCGGAGATGAGGATGTCGGTGCGGCCGTCGCCGTCGACGTCACCGACGGGTGTCACTCGATTCCCGGCCAGGGCGATCGTGCTGTCCGTGCGCATCACCACCCCGGCCACGGTCGTCCCCACCTCCTCGAGGTTGACCACGCCGCCGCTGGCCGCGCCCAGCGTGTCACCGCCGAACACTACGTAGGCTTCGCCTTGTTCGCCCCGGGCCCGGCGGTCGCCCAGGAGCAGCTCATCGAACCCATCGCCGTTGATGTCGGCCAGGGGGGCGACGCCGACATCTGCGCGACTGTCCGGCTCGGTGAGGGCGAAGCGAATCGCCCCACCGTCCGCCACCAACGCATCGTCAATGCGAATCACACCATCGGCAGCGCGCTCGGCGGCGAGGGCTGCGCCGAAGATCAGGAACGCCTCGCGGTCGAGGCCAGGATCGTCGAAGCCGGGGGAGACGCCCACGAGCACGTCGCCCAGGCCGTCGCCATCGACATCGCCGCCGCTCGCGACGGTGTCGCAGAGCCCGAAGTCGTCGCCCTCGCCCTCCAGCACGATCGTTTGCAGGGGATCGCGGGCGGCCAGATCGATCGACCCGTTGGCTGCGATGGTCGCGGCCAAGCTAGTGCTGAACACCACGAAACCCCTGCCGACGCGGAACTCGTCGTTAACCTCGGCGCTCTTGGCGCAGATGAACAGCTCGCTGATGCCGTCGCCGTCGATGTCGCCCAGCGCGGTGAGCTCACGTCCAAAGTCGCCGCGGTCGTCCCGGTTCGTGCTGCGCACCAGGGCGCCGCCCACCATGCCGCTGTCGCCCACTTCATCGACGTCGAGGGTGCCGTCGCCTGCGAGTGCGTCGCGCAACGCCACGCCCGGGATCACGGCAACTTCGGGCGTGGCCTGGGCGATGACCAGCTCTGGCAGCTCATCGCCATCGAGCATCGCCACGGTGGCGAGGGCTGTACCTAAGGTGCGCTCCTGCTCCGGGCCTTCGATCAGCACCCGATCGCCGGACCGGAGATCCGATGCGGACGTGACCGGTTGCGTGAGCGCGGATAACGACGCGCCGTTCAGGATCGTGACGCGACCGGCTTCAGCGAGATCGGGGTCCGAGGAGGCGAACTGCGCGGATACGACAAGCTCGTCGTGGCCATCTGCATTGAGATCGGCCAGGGACACGATCTCGCTGGAGAAGAATTCGAACAGCGGCGCCTGACCACCCACCAGGGCGATCGCCCCGAGCGTCTCGAGCGCCGATTCAGCGATGTCCTCGATCGTCAGCGAAACGGGTTGCACCGTGCTGGCGACGCCGTCGCTTGCGGTGAGGGTGAAGGTGTACACGTTGTCTGCATCAACGTCCGCGGGATTCTCGAAGTCGAAGGGCGCGGTGCTGCTGACGGTGAGGCCGTTGGCATCCAGCGTGAACAGCGCGGCGTCCTCGCCGGCGAGCTCCAGGGTAATGACGTCACCATCCGGGTCGTCGACGGCAATCGGGATGTCGACGACCACGTTCTCCTGGGCGATCACGTCGAAGTCACCTGAGAACTCCGGCGCCTCGTCCGAGACGTTCAGCACCTGCAGGGAGAAGGCCTGGGTGGTGGCCTGTCCGCCGTCATTCTCAGCCGTTAGGGTGAAGACATAGAGGTTGTCGCCGTCGACGTCTGCGGGCGCCTCGAAATCGAAGGGGCCTGCGGTGACGGTACCGGCGAGCGCGTCGAAGGTGACCGCCGCTGCGTCGGCGCCCCCGAGCGTCAAGGTGAGCGCATCACCGTCGGGGTCGTTGGCCTCGATGGTGAACACGGTGACATCGCCCTCAGCGGCCGCCTCGTCGAACACGCCGACGAACTCGGGCGAGCCCTCGTCCACGTTGGTGATCTCGAGCTGATAGGCCTGTTCGACGACGACGGTGCCATCGGAGGCGGTGACGGAGAAGTTGTAGACGTTGTCACCGCCGGCACCTGCCGGATCCTCGAAGTCGAAGGGCGCCGCGGCGCTGACGGTGAGGGCGTCGGTGTCCAGCGTGAACAGCGAGGCATCTTCACCGGCGAGCTCGACGGTGAGCGCGTCGCCGTCCGGATCGTTGACGGCAATCGGGATGTCGACGGCCACGTTCTCCGCGGCGGTCACGTCGAAATCGCCCGAGAACACCGGCGGGGTGTCGGAGACGTTCAGCACCTGCAGTGAGAAGGTCTGGGTGGTGGACTGCCCGCCGTCATTCGCGGCGGTCACGGTGAAGATGTAGCGGTTGTCGGCGTCGACGTCTGCCGGCACCTCGAAATCGAAGGGACCTGCGGTGACGGTACCGGCGAGAGGGTCGAAGATGACCGCGACTGCGTCAGCGCCCCCAAGCGTCAGGGTGAGCTCATCACCGTCGGGATCATTCGCCTCGATGGTGAACACCGTGACCTCGCCCTCGGCGGCCACCTCGTCGAACACACCATCGAACTCGGGTGAGCCTTCGTCCACGTTGGTGATCCCGAGTTGGTAGGCCTGTTCGACGGCGATGGTGCCGTCGAAGGCGGTGACGGAGAACTCGTAGAGGTTGTCACCGTCGGCGTCGGCCGGTTGCTCGAAGTCGAAGGGCGCGTTGGCGGTGACCGTCGCGGTCACGGGATCCAGTGAGAAGAGCGCCGCGTCGGTGCCCCCGAGGGTGAGGGTCAGGGCATCGCCGTCGGCGTCGGTCACTTCGATGGGGATGTCGACCGCCGTGTTCTCGGTGCTCGTCTGCTCGAATTCCCCAGCAAACACCGGGGCGTTATCGGAGATGTTGATCACCTCGACCGAGAACGGTTGCTCCGTGGCCGCCAGGCCGTCGCTCGCGATGACTTGGAATTCGTACACGTTGTCGCGGTCAGCGTCGACGGGGAGCTCGAAGTCGAATGCCTGGTTCGCCTCGACGGTGAGCGCCTCGGCATCCAGGGTGAACAGCGCTGCGTCGGCGCCCTCCAGCGTCAGCGCTACGGCGTCGCCGTCAGCGTCGAACACGTCGAAGGGCAGCAGGGCGATGTCGCCCTCGGGGACGGGGGCATCGAAGGTTCCAGCGAAGTCTGGGGCGACGTCCGAGGCATTCGTGACGGTCACGGTGAAGTCGAGGTCGATCGGATCGATGCCGTCGCTGGCCGTGACGGTGAAGCGATAGACGTTATCCTCGTCCCCATCGGTGGGTGCTTCGAAGTCGAAGGGGGCGTTGGCGCGTACTGCGAGCCCATCCACGGAGAAGAGCGCGGCGTCCCCGCCGGCAAGCGACAGCGTGATCGCATCGCCATCGGGGTCGGCCACCTCCACCGGCACGAGCACATCGGTGTTCTCCTCCGCCTGCACGGCCAACACTCCGGAGAACACGGGCGCCTCGTTGTTCGGGGGCAACTGCTGCTGAGCGTCCTCGACGGGGGCCGCGGCTCCACCGCCACCTCCGCCACATGCGACGAGGGCGCCGGCGGACAATGCTCCAAGGACCGCGGTGCGATGGCGGCGGAGCCATGTCCAGATTGCCGCGTCTTTACATCTCATGTGACTACTCCGTCGTTGGACCATACTGGGGCTGAGTACCTGCGCGGCGCGAAACGGTTCTCGGCGCGGGATGGTCCTAGGAATAGCAAGTCATCGTGGTAGCGAACGTGGTAGGCGCTGTGTGCATACCAGGGTTTGCCGGGTGGTGCCGGTGCGACGGCGCGTGTGAGTCCCTAGCCTCGCTGAGGGGGTACTACTCAAGGTGGTATTGAGGTGGGCGTCGCGGTTGGGGCGCTAAAAGCTCGACCGCCAGCAGACCGGTCGGTCTCGCGTCATAACGCGAACCAACAGAGGCGAATGGTGGTGTGGCTAGTTGCTCTGGTGCAACTGCCAGCGCGCCTTGCGGTGGGGCGTCAGTGTCACCGCCACTGACGACCGGCCTCGATCGTCAGCGGCCGCGACCTTTGCGCCTAACTAGTCATCGCACCCGTGGCTAGCACCGCTCGGCCCGGGCGGGCGCCCGATGGCAGCGCGGGCAATGGACAGATCGATGCCGTTCACGACGTCGTCGCCGTTGAGATCGGCATCGGGATTTTCCGTGCCGATGGCGCGAAACACTTCGACCAGGTCCGCGCGCGTGACCTGGCAATCGCCGTTGAGGTCGGCATCGCAGATGTTGCCGAAGCCATCGCCGTCGGTATCCCGCTGCGCACCGTTTCGGGTAAACGAACAGTTGTCCGCGGGATTCGAGATGCCGTCGTCGTCGCGGTCGCCGGCGCGGCCGAACACGAGGTGGGCGCGGCCTAGGAAGTCGAATAGGCCGCCGGTGTAGGCGCCGAAGACGAGGTCGTCGATGCCATCGCCGTTCACGTCGCCGGCGGGGCCTGCGGCGTCGGCGTTGGCGCCGTCGAAGAACAGGTCGGCCTCGAAGACCACCTGCTCGGTGCTGTCGCCCACCTGGCCGAACTCGATCTGCGCTGGGAAACCGCCCGGGCGTCCGAACACGAGCATCGCCGGGCCGTCGAAGTTGCCGCTCGGAGAGTCCTGGGCGCCGACGAGGAAGTCGCCCACGCCGTCGCCGTCCACATCGCCGGCGCGGGCGACGACGGTGCCGGTGGAGGTACGAACGGCGCCTTGGAACACGATGCCTTGGCTGCCGTCGCCACCGTTTTCCGGGAGCAGATCGGCGAGTGCGAGATCCACGCCGAAGCCACCGCGGCGGCCAAACACCACGAAGGCCTGATCCTCGGCCTGCACGCCGATGAGCAGGTCCTCCACGCCGTCGTAGTTCACGTCTCCGGCGCTGCTCAGGGTCGGCCCGGGGCTGCCCTCGTAGCGTAACGCCGTGCCTTCGCTACCGTCGCCGCCGTTCTCGGCGAGCAGATCGGTCAAGGAGAAGGTAGGTGGGAAGGCGGCGCGGCCGTAGACCACGTAGGTGGGGACGTCGAGATCCCAGCCGTTCGGTGCGATGACGATGTCGTCGAAGCCGTCGGCGTTGAGGTCCGCGCTGCAGTTCACGGCCTCGCCGTAACCGTCGAACTCGCCGTCTGCGCTGAGTTCGAACCCGCCTGTGCCGTTGCCGCCGTTCTCCGGCAGCAGGCGTCGCACGTCGATCACCGATTGGGTATCGGTCCGGCCCAGCATCACGAACGTGTTGCCCGCACCTTGGGTGGCGCCGACATCCCCGTAGCGGCTGCCGAGCACGACGTCGGCGAGGCCATCTCCGTTCACATCGCAGTCCGCATCGAGGGAAAGGCCGAGGCTGTTGGAGCGGTCGAGGCCGATGATGACCGTGCCGTCGCTGCCGTCGCCACCCTCCCGCGGTAGCAGGCCCGAGAGGTTGAACTCCGCGCCGTCGAAGCCGCTGGCGCGGCCGAAGACGAGGTAGGCACCGCCCACGCTGCGTTCCTCGCCGCGGTCGCCTCCTGGCGCGGTGGCGATCAAATCGCCTAGGCCGTCGCCGTTGAAGTCGCCGGCGCTGCGGAAACGCCAGGCCAGATTGTCGAAATCCTCCACACCTCGGACGACCACGGCCTCGCTGCCGTCGTCGCCCATGGCTTCGCGAAACTCGCCGAGTTCCACCAGCGCGGGAAACGGCGCCTCGCGTCCGAAGACCACGTAGCCATCGCCCGGCGTGCTGGTGGCGAAGTACCCCCGGAAAGCGCCGGCGCCGATCAGCAGGTCGTCCACGCCATCGCCGTTGAGGTCCACGCCTCCGTCCACCCCGGTGCCAGCGTTGTCCCAGATCTGTCCCTGGAAGACGACGCCCTCACTGCCGTCGCCGCCGAAGTCGGGCCACAGGTCGGTGAGGGGGAAGCTGGGCGGAAACCCGGACAATTGGGCGTTCGCGGCGGGAGCGAGGACTGCCAGGCCCACGGTGGCCGCCGGCACGATGAGCGATGGCAGGCGGGTACGCAGTGCGGTGCGAACGCTGCGGGCGAGGGGAGTGTGAGTGTGCGCGCCATTCAATGGCTTGATCTTGTTTGACATTCCCTGTCTCTCTTGTTGCGGCGCGGTGTCGCGCGTGTGCGATGAAACTAGCGAATCACTTGCCTTTGGTCCTGTGTCGTCTGGAGTCCGGCACGCTGTCGGATACCCTCCTGGGAGGGTTGTCAGCGATATCGCCGCAGGCCTTCTTGGGGCGTTTACCTACGATCGATGTCATTCGGCGACGATCGCGGCGAGGCGTATTCGTGGCGGCGCTGCGGTACACCTTTCTGTTCGCTGAGAGTAGCTTGAATTGACCCGTGCTTGCGAGGCCGCTACCGCCGCCGGCGTCTGTCCCAGGCGAGATTCGCAGTCGCAAGCGGGTGAGTCATGTCCGTCGAGGCCTCCGAGAAGCAGCTTATTCGTCAAGTCCAAGGGCCCACCCGAATTGGGTACCCTGCGAGTGGTCGAGCTGCGCGAATTCGTCGAGCCCCCTCGCGTTGATCAGCCCATCGTGGTCGCCTAAGCTCTCCGTAAACACCGATAAGGGGTATCACGGATGAAGCCTCCAACTCGCCGCCTCGCTCTGCTCGGGGCTTTTCTCGCGTCACTAACGCTGCACCTCGCGCCGCCCGCCCACGCAGCGGACGAGTGCCTGCCCGAAGTCACCGTCCGCACCCTTCAGGATGACGGCCCAGGCAGCCTGAGGCAGGCCATTCAGGTCGTATGTCCCGGTGGCTTCATCGATTTCGACGTCCCGCTCCCGAGCAACATCGCGCTCGCCGGTACGCCCCTTTCCATCAACAAGTCCCTGACCATCGAAGGCCCAGGCGCTGACCTCCTGACGGTTGGGCCGAACCGCGCGACGCTGCTCAGCGTCGGGCGTGCCCTGGTGCGCATCAGCGGCCTCACCTTCGCGGGTGGCTTCAACGAGTTCTCCGGCGCGGGCATCGTCAACGGCGGCAACCTCGAGCTGACGGATGTGGTGGTCGCGGACAACTTCGTTGATGCGTTTTTAACCGGCGCCGAGGGTGCAGGCATCTACAACTTCGGCGTGCTGAACCTGCGTCGAGTGAGCGTTATCGGCAACTCCGCGCTCAGCTCCGGCAACCTCACCACCGTCGAAGGACCCGCCATCTACAACGAACGTGGCCGGGTGGTGATCGAAGACAGTCTGATCGCCGACAACGTCGCCATCCCCGCAGGCCCCGTGCTGATCGCAACGGCTGCCCTGGCCAACAACGGCGGCCAGATGATCATTCGCAACAGCACCGTGGCCGATAACGATGTCGCCAGCGAAGACTTCGGTACCGTCGTCATCGGCGTCGGCGGTGACGGATTGGTAGAGATCGAGCAGAGCACGATCAGTCGTAACGGTGGCGCCGCGTCGCTCTTCGGCACGTTGCTCTCGGGCAGTGGCACGTACACGCTGAACAACACGATCGCCGCTGAAAACGGCGTCAATAGCATCTGCGCCAGCCCAAACCTCGTGGTCTCCGCAGGACACAACCTGTTTGATGCGCCACTCTGCGCGCCAGCCGCAGAGAGCGATCTGGTCGACGTCGACCCGCAACTGTTGTTCCTGAACGAGAACGGCGGCGCCACGGCCACACTGGCCTTAGGCCCCGGCAGCCCCGCCCTCGACGCGGGCGATCCGGACCGCTGCTTCCCCACCGATCAGCGCGGCGTGCTTCGCCCCCAAGCTGGCGGCTGCGACATCGGCGCCTTCGAGTCCTTGCCGGTCGACCTGGTGCTGAGCAAACGGGTCAGCGCCACGCAGGAGGTGGGGCCCGGCGAGTCGATCGTGTACACGCTGGAGGTCAGGAATGTCGGTAAGGACGACACGGTGTCCGCGGTGGTGAGCGACCCCTTGCCACCGGAGACGGTCTTCGTCGGCCCCGTCACCCTGATCCCCCCGCAGCCCGATGCGATTCTGGCTGACGACCCGTCGGATCTACCTATTATCGCCAGTAATCTTACCGTGCCGGCGGGGGAGATGGTTACTCTGAGCGTGCCAGCCACCGTGGCCGACGATGCTCCACCGGACGTCACCGTGATCAACACGGCCCAGGTGACGAGCGACGAGGATCCCACGGCGGACGAAGGCTCCGCATCCCTGCAGACCTGCGCCTTCGAGTCCGTGGTGGCCACCACCGAGGACGGCGGCGCCGGCAGCTTGCGCCAAGCCATCGAGCAGTCGTGTCCCGGCGCCGTGGTGAGCTTCGAGCTGCCACCGTCGTCCACCATCACCCTGCGTGGTGAACTGCTGGTGGAGAACGATCTGATCGTCCGGGGGCCGGGTCGCGGCCTCACGCTGCGGGCGGTGGGCAGCCGCCACTTCCGCCTCGACAGCGCCAACGTGCAGATCACCGACCTCACCATGACCGGCGGGCGAGCCGAGCGCGGTGGTGCCATCTCTATGACCTTCGGGCAGCTGCTGCTCGGCAACGTCGTGCTCTCGAACAACGCTGCGCGCGAGGCGGGAGGCGCGGTGTACCAATTGGGCGGGCAGCTCACGATCGATCAGTCATCCCTTACCGGCAATCGGGCCCTGGGCGTTCAGGGCGGAGGTGCGGTGTTCAGCGACGGCGGTGTCACGGATATCACCCGCAGCACCTTGGCGAACAACATCGCAAGCCACGTAGGAGGTGCGTTCGCGGTCTCCACTCCGGACAACTTCAGCCCGAGTGAGGGCACCGTGAGCAGCAGCACCTTCTCCACCAACCGCGCGGGCGTGAGCGGCGCCGGCATCCATGTGGGGTCGCGCTTCGAGGTGGCGATTCTGAACAGCACGATCGCTGACAACGCGGCCCCCGAGGGGGGCGCAGGTATCACCGTCGATAACGAGCTCAGCGGCGTGCGGCTGTTCAACACCGTCCTGGCTGGCAACGGCACTGCGCCGGATTGCGCTGGGGGCCCCGCCGCCTTCGTTTCCCAGGGCAACAATATCGACAGCGATGGCAGCTGTGGCCTGACGGCCGCAAACGACCTGCCGGGCGTCGAGGCGATGCTAGGCCCCCTCGCCCCCAACGGTGGGGTGACGTTGACCCATGCTCTGCTGCCGGGCAGTCCGGCGATCGATCGAGGCTCGCTCACCCGCTGCCCCACCTTTGACCAGCGTGGGGTTGGACGCCCCCTCGATGGCGACGGCGATGGGCTGGCCCGCTGTGACATCGGCGCCTTCGAGGGCGCTGCCACCCCGGCGGACGGTGCCTTCTGAGCGCCAGCCATCAGTCTCGCCGGCTTCGCCGGAACCGAGGCGCGAACACCTGAGGAGTAGAGGGATGACTGGGAACGGCAGGAATGCACCAGATGCGCCGCCAGGCGCGGTGGTCTACGTGGCTGAGCGTCTGCGAGAGATCGCTGAGCGGTTCGGGCTTGGATTGCTCGTGCTTGTCCTCGCGGCCATCTTGCTCGCCGGGTGTGGTGGCAACGGCGGCCCTGAAGTGCCAGAGGAACCCGCTCCTCCGCCACCTGTGGCCGATGCACCGGCGATTGCGGCGCAGCCCCAGTCAGTTGACGTTGTGTCTGGGGCTGACGCGCAGTTCAGGGTGGAGGCGACGGCGAACGGAACGCTGTCCTTCCAGTGGCGCTTCGACGGCAACGACATCAGCGGTGAGACGGCGGAAAGCTTGAGTCTCGCTGCCGTGGCGCCCGAGGATGCAGGTGTTTACGAGTGTCTCGTCACCAACACCCTCGATGGGACCACGGCGTCGACGATATCCGAAGCCGCGACGCTGAACGTCATCGTGGCTCCCGAAGGCGCCACTGCGAGCGGTGAGAATGCGGTGCTGCCGGGGAGCACCGGCAACGTAGTCGCCGTGCCGGCGCAGAGTAACGTGACCTATGCATGGTCGATCTCCAACGGCACGATTACCGCTGGGCAGGGCACGAACGCGATCGAGTACACGGCGGGCGAACTTGGGAAGACGCTGATCAGCGCCACCATCGGCAACGAGGCAGGCACGGTCTACGCGGTCAAGACGGTGGTCGTTGTGGCCTCTCTTCCCGTGGTCAGCGTCTTCTCGCAGCCTGCCGTGCTGAGCGGATCGGCGGCGGTCACGGTATCCACGCCAGCTGCAGATGGCAATCAGTACGCGTGGAGCCTCGAGCGCCAGGCGACGGAAGCGTCTGTCGATGGCCCGACGGACGAGGCATCGCTTACGTACCTAGCGGGTGTGCTCGTAGGCGAATTCGAACTGTCGGTCAGTGTGACGGACGCGCAGGGGCGCACGGCAGAGGCGTCGGCGAACGTCGAGGTGCTCGAGGACGCTTTCGTCAAAGATCTTCGAGATCCGACGTCTCGCTCATTGCACACTGCGACCCTGTTGAACGACGGTCGTGTGCTGATCGTCGGCGGCGACGTCGGCATTCCGGTGGTTCCAGGCGCGAACTTTCCGCAGGTGAGTCCGCAGAGTCGAGTGACGAGCACGGTGGAGATGTTCGATCCGACGACCGAGACCTGGGCGCTCAGCCAATCGCTACCGTCACCTCGCTCCCAGCACACGGCCACGTTGCTGAGAGATGGCCGCGTGCTGGTGACTGGCGGCGCTGGTGCCGACGGCACGTTACTCTCATCAGCCCTGCTCTACGAGCCTGCAGCTCAGCAGTGGGCCGACGCGGCGCCACTGGCCGAGGCGCGCGCGTTTCACACGGCGACACTGCTGTCTGATGGCAGAGTGCTTGCGGTGGGTGGAGTGGGTCCGGGCGGCACTACTACCGCCACCGCGGAGGTCTACGATCCGTCGAGTGATAGTTGGACGTCCGCTGGTTCCCTGTTCGAAGATCGCGGATTGCACACGGCCGTCCTGCTGCCGGACGGAGAAGTCCTCGTCACCATGGGGAGAAACACGGCCGGCAACGGCAACCTCGTCACCTCCGAGCGATACAACCCGGGATCAAACAGTTGGCGTACTGCCGCACCCGTTCTCCAGGGTTGGAGCGCCGCGGGTGCCGTGGTGCTGCTAACGGGGAAGGTGTATGTCGCCAGCGCTAATGAAATCTACGACCCCGTGGCGGACGTGTGGGAAGACCCATTCGGAATCGAAGCGGAGCCGCCCAATGCGCGCTTCCTGTTTCTGCTTCCCGACGGTCAGGTGTTCGGTGCAGGTTCGTTCTTTCAGCAAACGGCATCATGGGTTTACGACCCAATCCGAGTCGATTGGCAAGAGAGATTTCGAGGATCCAGGTTCGGAGCGGATCGGGGGACCGTGACGTTGCTCCAGGATGGGCGTGCGCTCTCGCTCGGTGGGCTTGAGAACTCATCCAATTTCGTCGTTGCGGACAACTATACCTCCATCGGACGAGCGCAGCTGCTGCACCCCACCGGCGATGATCTTTCGACCTTGGGTTCTCTGGCCCACGAGGGTGCCGACGCGGCGACCGGCGTCCTGCCCGACGCTCGTGTACTAGTCACCGGCGGTAGCAACGCGCGTGGGTCTGGCCTCCTGACGGCAACCGCCGCCGCCAGTTTGTTCGATCCTGACACCGATACGTGGCACGTGGCTGGCGAGATGGCGACACGCAGGGAGCAACATACGCTCACGGTGCTGGCCGACGGCAGCGCTCTCGTGCTCGGCGGTACCGACGGCCGGCTAACGGCGTTGCAAAGTGCGGAGCGCTACGATCCCATCACCGATGCTTGGAGTTCGGCCGGTGGTACGGCAAGCACGCGGTTCGACCATACGGCGACGCTGCTCATCGATGGCAGGGTCCTGGCGGTGGGAGGGGATGAACTCTCGATGGACTGCGAATGCACCACCTTTCTCGGGGACGTCGACCTCTACGACCCAAACACTAACGCCTGGCAGTCGATCCAAGCCCTTGGTACGCCACGCTTCGGTCACACAGCGACGAGGCTCGCCGACGGTCGGGTATTGGTGTCAGGAGGCTACGGCGGTGTGCCTGACACTCTCGCAGACACGGGTTCGGCACTGGCCAGTGCCGAGATATTCGATCCAGCCTCCGAGACTTGGTCGGATGCCGAACCGATGACAACCGCTCGGGTCAATCATACGGCCGTCATGCTGTCGTCCGGTCGAGTACTCATTGTGGGAGGCGAAGCCGACGGCACGACGCTGCTGAGCGTGGAGATCTACGACCCCGGCACTGATACCTGGAGTTCCGCGGCCTCCCTCTCAGAAGCCCGTCAGCAGCACGCCGCGGCGCTGCTGCGAAACGGCGACGTGCTCGTGGTCGGCGGGTTCAACAACGTGAGCAGCGCCTTGTTCGGCGTGGAAACCGCGGAGCGCTACGATCCGACGTTGGATGCCTGGACCTCGGTTGGGAGCTTCACTACCCCCCGCCAGGGTTTCATTTTGGAGCGCCTTGCTGACGGACGCGTACTCCTGAACGGCGGATTGCCAAATGTTGTAGGTCTCCCGGAGTTCTATAAGTAGGCGAGGCCACCGGACCCGCTCATGCTAACTGGAGAAGTGGGGGCGTTATGGGAAGCTCTCAATCGGTTGGCCAGATCTTGCGAAACTCGCGGTTCTGCTCGAGCGCCATACAGAACAGCTCGATCAGGCCCACAGGCATGCTGTCGTTGATCCGGTACTCCAAGCGTCGCTCGCTCAGGGGGTCGTAAGTGGGTAACAGGCGCACGCGCAGGTGAGTGCCGAGGAGCGCATCGAAGCCTTCGAGGGGAATCTTATTCGCCATGCGCTCGCGCTCGATCATCATGGCCCGCAACTCACGTTGCTGTGAACGCCAGATCTCCGTCCGGACGCTGTCCGGCAGGCCCAGGGGTTCCCGCCGGCCGTAGACCACCACTTCATCCTCCACCGAGGAAGCAAACGGAACCTGTAGGCGTTGCGGCGGTAAGTAAGCTTGCCGGAGGTCGGTATCCGCCGCTGGGGGAAGGTCGCGGTGCAACACGTAGGGCGTCTGCGCGGCCAGGGGGGCGGCGGAGAGGCAGAGGCACAGGACCCCGAGCCACCGGGCCCGTGGGGAGCAAGGCCGGTGTTCGTCATGGAAGACGTTGGAAGCGGGTGGCATCGCGGCTCCTCCGCACGCAGATAAAAATAAAACAGCAATATATTGTTGTTTTATTTTCATATCAAGGGCTGACTCGGCGGGCGGTGCGCTCCCGTTGGGACTCGCGCTGTTCAGCCCCAGGTCAAACCACGGGCACGCTCTTGACGCGATCTCGCCGACCGGGGCAAGTTCGATCCGATGGTCAGTTTCGTCACTACGCGTCCCCTTCCGATAATCAAAGACCATGTCCTCGAGCTGTGGCTGCTGCGGGACGACGGCGCGCCGCGCATCGGTCTGCCGAAGCCTTATGTCGAGATCGTCATCAGCTTGGCAGGTACCCACTTCTGGAAGCCCACGGCTGACGGCCCGGAAAGCGAGTACCGCACGGCTTGGGTCACTCCAGTCCAGGAGGGGCCGCGCCACGCGCGTGCCATCGGCGAGCGCGTTCTTATCGGCGCGCGCCTCTATCCTTGGGTGGCGCACGGGTGGCTGGGTGCTATCCCACCCGGTGACGGCACACCTCCGCCCCATCTGTCCGAATTCATCGGCGATGATGCGCAGCACCTCCGCGAGTGGCTGTTGGACGCGCCCAGCGAAAGCGCCTTGTTTCAGCGCTTCGGTACCTGGTTGGGCGCTTGCCTCGAAGCAGTCGACCCGGACACGAGTCGGCTCCGGGAGCTGGCGGATGAGGCGCCGCCGAGTGTCGAAGCGCTCGCGAGGTCCCTCAACGTATCCGGTCCGACGCTGCGCCGCTCCTTCGCCTCGAAGAACGGCCTCTCCCCGAAGCGCTGGCTGATCCTGCATCGCATCGACAGGATCCTGCGCGACCCACGCCTCTCGGATCCGACCAGCTCCCTGGCCGAGCTTGCCGCTGAATACGGGTATGCCGATCAGGCGCATCTGACGCGGGAGATGATTCGCTTCGCAGGCACCGCGCCGAGCGGCATGCGCAAGCGCGATCCCAGCTACCCGCCCCACATGCGCGGCGAAGATTGATCGATTTTTTCAAGCCGGGAACCTGGCGTTGCCCGAGACTTGAAACCGTCTGGGAAGGAGCTTGGAGTAAACGGTGGTACGGAAGATTCTTGCGGTTCTGGTGGGCGTGTTCGCAGCGGGCGGCACCATCGCCTTGGTGGAGTACGTGGGGCATTCGCTCGTAGGCGACTCGAGCGCAGACGTGCTCTTCGCCATCGTGGCGATGGGCTACGGCGTAGGCGCTTTGGTGGCGTCGGCGATTGCGGGCCGCATAGCGCCAGCGGCCTGGCCGGCGATCGTGGCTTGTGTGCTGTTGGCCGTCCTCGCGGTTGGGAACTTGTTCGTGATCGAACATCCCATCTGGTTCGTCCCGCTTGCTGCCACGTTGATGCTCGGCGGCTTCTTCCAGGGGCGCAAGCTCTTCACCCGCGAGAGGGTGGCGGCATGAGTGCGGATTTCGAGGCGGTCTACGGCGAGCTGCGGGACATCATGCTGGGTGTGGTGGACGATGGCCTGGTCGTGACTGACGATGAGGCGGGAAGTCTGACCGTTAGATCGCAGCGCCGTGACAAGAAGGGGCAGCTGGGTTGGTTCGGTGCCGTCACCATCAAGCGCAGCTATGTCGCTTATCACCTGATGACGCTCTACGAGCATCCCGCGCTGGCTGATGATCTGTCGGCCGAGCTCGGTAAGCGTCGCCAAGGGAAGACCTGCTTCAACTTCAAGCGCCAGGACTCCGCGTTGTTCAGCGAACTTGCACAACTCACCGCGGCAGCGCGCCGTGTGGAGGCTCGGGAGTGATTATTCTGCCTTAGGGCATCCACAGTGTTGAAATGACGAGTTGCTCGCAGGTCCGGTCGCACTCCTGGTGCCGTTCTAGATGTGCGTCGCTGATTGACGCAAGCGTAACCTGCCTAGCGCCCGATGTTGGCCGTCTCAAATCGGTCTATTGCGGCCTGGCCGCCGCATTATCGGGTAAGTCAGCGATCTGCATTTGCCCCCGCTCGAACCACCTCGTATCCTTACGCATACGATAACAAAGCGGCCAAAGCGTTAGCCTGAAGACCGTCCGCACTCGCCGAGCGCAGGCTTCCGGCCAGCGACCTGATTGGTCGATTCCTCACACCATCACGGATCCAGATGTAGCGCCCTTATGCTTAAGCCTCAGCCTGCCACGTGCTTCATGCGCCTCGCCGCCCTCGCCTGCTTCACTGCTTTGGCGATTCCCGCCCACGCCAACGGCCTGTTCATCCCGGCGGAGGGGCGCGTGGACGCCCTCGCCGACGGGCGCAGCGGCATCGTCTACATCTCCAGCGACAGTGGCGAGATCCTTCGCTTCGATCTGCTCTCGAACATGTTCCTGGATCCGGTCGCCGTGGGCGGGGAACCGCGCGGTCTCACCCTTTCGCCGGACGGGAGGACCCTCGTGAGTGCCGATGACCGCATCGAGTCCGACGTCAGCAACTGGATTCATGTCATCGATACGGCGACGGGCACCTTCGAAACGATCCGCTTCGACCTGGCCTTCGGCGAGTCGGGCACGCACACCGCCGCCTTTGTAGACGACGATACGCTGCTGATCTCCTCCGAGTTCAGCGGGTCGGGCTGGGTGCCCTTGCGTCAGCTCACCTTGAGTAGCGGAGACGTGACGACGCTCGCGAGCGTCAGGCAGCGAACGATGCTCGCCACCAGTGCCGACCGCAGCGTCGTCGCTTACGCGGAGAGCAACATCTCCTCTGGCGAGTTCGGGCTCTACGACGTTGCCGACGGCACCTTCAACGAGTCCGGTACCGGCGCGTTCAACTTCGAAGTGGGAGTGAGCCGTGATGGCGCTCAGATCGCCGTGCCATCGTTCTCCGGTATGCGCCTGTTCGATCCGGTGTTCAATGAAGTCGGCATCCTGGGCGACTCCGGTGTGGAGCTCCCCATCGGCGTGGCCTACAGTCCGGTAGCTGATCTGCTCTACACCGCGTGGTCGGGTGCAGACGCGTCGGTCCAAGTCCATGATGTCGACACCCTGCAGCAGGTGGCCGTCATCGACGAGGGCCTGGGCCTTGATTGGATCGGTAATTTCCCCTTCCGCGAAGGTCGCTTGCGCATCTCCGGTGAGGGCGCGCTGCTCACGGTCACGATGGACGGCGGCGTGACCGTGTATCCGGTCGGTGCGGCTACCGAACCCAACGTGTTGATTCGCCCACGACAGGAAATCAACTGGGTATCGCTCTCGCGCCATGGCACGGTACCGGTGCTGCTGCTCGGCGCACCCGGTTTCTTCGTCAATCAGGTGGATGAGGCGAGCCTCGCCTTCGGCCCTGGTGGCGCGCCGGTCACGAGCAGCACCATCGCGGATCTCAATAACGACGGTCGCGAGGACCTGTTTCTGCGCTTCGACGTGGGCGCGTCCGGGTTGGAACTCGGGGGCACGAGTGCCTGCGTGAGTGGCACGGTGTTGGCAACACCATTCGCCGGGTGTGATGACGTCAGGGTTGTGCCCTGACCCGCTGGAGGCTGCTGTGCCGTACTGTCACAGGTTGAACTCGCTCTGTGCCGGTCTGGGTGTGCTGGCGCTGACCATCACGTCAGTATCCTCAGCGCAGAGCCCTGAGCCGACCGAGGTGCCCGCGTATCTCTTCAAGGGGGCCGTGCCCATCGAACGGGCGCCTCCTGACTACCCGATGAACGCGCTGTTCCATGAAAAAGAGGGCTGGGTCAATGTCAATTTCATCATCGACAAGACGGGTAAGCCAACGGACATCGTGATCACGGACTCCGCCGGGGCCAAGTCCTTCCGCCGCGCCGCGATCAGCGCGGTGGAGGGTTGGCGCTTCGAGCCCGCCACGTTGAACGGTGAACCTGTTCTCCAGTGCCGCAACGACCACAGGGTCTCGTTCAGGCTCAATCCCCCGTCGACCGCGGCTTCGCCCAATTTCGTCGCGCGCTACAGGCGCGCCTCGCGCGTCCTCGAGAAGGGCGATATCGAGCGCGCGCGCAAGTTTGTGCGTGAGCTCCGGGAATACGGCACGAACAACTTCTACGAGACCGGTGCCTACTGGAACCTGCGACTTCGACTCGCCGCGAAAGAGCAGGACTTCTCCATGATGCGCCACGCGGCGGGCCGCGTGGTAGCGCACGACCAAGGCCAAGTGCCTGCGGATTCCACGCGTCAGGCGGCCATCATTCGCTACAAGCTTCTCGTACAGGACAACTTCTTTGGCGAGGCGAAGAACCTCCGGGCACGCTTCGCGGACCTAGGCGTAGATGACGACGACCCCAGTCTGGCGCCCTATCACGCGCGCTTGGCTGCGGCAGAAGAGGAGATCCCAGCGTACGGGACCAAGGGGCGCATCAACCATGAAGTTTGGTCGATCGTCCTGGTCAAACCTTCGTTTTACCTGGAGGATGTGAGCGGCGATATCCGCGATATCGAGATCCGTTGCGCCCACCACCGCGAGTCTGCGGCCCAAGGGCAAGCGAGCGACGAGAGCGTGGCGCGCCGCCTGCTGTTTGAAGACAAGGCCTGGTTGGTCCCCGAGCGTTGGGGTGGGGAGTGCCACGTGATGGTGTACGGCGACCCAGGGACGGAGTTCACGATGGTGCAGCAGTCGGTGGCGAACACCCGCTAACTCGACAACGGCCAGCCTCTCGAGGCAGCGCTTCAGCGCTCCGCGACCGGACTGCCTTGCAGGCGCAGCAGCACCGCCGCCTTCTCCACCGCGCTGCGCGACCGCCAACCCGTGATCTCGCTGACGAGACGGCCGCAGCCAACGCAGCTGGCCTTGGCCTCGTCCAAGCGACACATGCCGACACAAGGTGACGGCACATCCCCGGCGGCGCACTCCGCGCAGAGGCAACGCTCGTCCACCCCTTGGGCACGCAGCCAGTCGACCAGTTCCTTGGACACCTGCGTGGCCATGCACCAGCAGGAGCTGCCCTCACCGTCTTGCGCGACGCCGCAGGCATTCGCCCGAGAGCACACCGGACAGTGCGTTTGACGCTCAGTGTCTGCCACCAAACGATCTTGTACGCTGCTCATCGCTACCGCTCCTGCTGAGCGGGTCCAGGCCGCTCGCCTTCTTGGCGCCGCGTCGACGCCTCTGTGGCGTCATTGGGGCAGTTGCTGCCAGGCCAGCAATGGCGGCTCATGGCGCCAAGCAGCGCCAGCACCTGGCGTTGCCTGAGGGTGCGTTGCGATGTCGATGCTGCCGAGAGAGCCGCCCCATCGCTGGGGTGCTGCATCGCTCTCGACCTGCTCTCCACGAGCTTCACGCGCATAGCCCACGCGGCCCGTCCACGGCAGCGCGCAGGCGGTAAGGCATTGATCCAGGCCATCACCGCCGCCTCTACACTAGGGTACTGATAATGTCCCTGACCTAAGAAAAACGCTTCAAGCGCCCTGCCGCGTACGGCGGCCCGGCCCTCGATACGTGCGGTTGGAAACGGAATGATGTTCTCGATGGCGCTAGTGCCCGCTTGCATCACGACCACATCGCACCACCTTCGAAGGATGCCCGCGTTCGGAGCGACGAGCCGCATCTGCAGCTGAAAACCACGATGAAAATAGTAAAACTCCCCGCGGCACACCCCGGCCGCTAAGAACAGTGAACACAAACGACGGCAGGTCTCCTGGCTCGCGGGCGTGGCAGCGCTGGTCTTCCCGATGCTAAGCATCAGTGACTGGGGCAGCGCGCTTCACCGCTTACAGTTGCGGGGGCAGCTCCGGTATTCCTCGCTCTAGGTGAGGTTGGGCACCGGATTCCCTGTTAGGCCCTTGCGGGCACCGTCGTTGTGAATGTTGAGTCGTCGATATCGTGAAAGCAAGCCTTAGCGAGCAGCGAGCAGCGGGCAGGCGGGCAGGCGGGCAGGCGGGCAGGCGGGCGAGGCCGGCGCGCTAGCGCAGCTTAGCAACGAGCGCTTACTCGAAGACCGTCTCCACCAGGTTGGAGACCGTGCAGCTGCGCACATCCAACGCCTGAATACGCAACGGCACGCCCCGAAACCCCTCGGGAACCCGACGGCTCAGCACCGCCTCTCCATTCTCGTCGGCGGGCCCGGTGTCGAAGAATCTCGCCCGGCGAACATCCACGAAGGTGGTGCACGGGCCCACGGTCACGGGGCTGGTGCCAACGCCTCCGAGGTAGAGCACGACGTTGGTGCCCGGCGACCCATCGAGGGTAATGAAATCATTGATTTCGCCCGCAACGCCGGGGCTGGGCGGGAGCAGCGTTAAGGTGCTCTCGGCGTCGAGGCAGCTCTCGAAGCGAGAGTCGCAGAGATCGGCCTGCGCAGTAGTGAGATGCTCACCACTATCGCCGTTGGCGCCAACGCTAAGCATCACTAACGCCATAGCAAGCGCGATATACGTCACTGCGCCGCCTTGGCGAGCGCCTTGGGAGTCCCTGTGCATTCCAGTCCCTCGAATTGCAACAAGCCACTGATGGCACGACACCCATTGTCGTCGGTCGCTCCATCGACACCTTGGCGATCCGCCGCCCCAGGGGGCAACGTCGCCCAGCTCGAGCATAGCCGAAGCGTGGGCGGCGAAGCGGGATGGAGGATCTCGTCTACCCCAACAATTGGCGTTGCCTAGTTGTAGTGAACTGCTGACTGATGTCACCGCGTCCACCCGCACGACACAACGTTTGTCGTGCGTGACTTCGTTGCGGGCTCGAAGGTGCGATGATGGCCCGTTGAATCAGCAACGCTGATGATGTCTGACCTGCCTCCTGTTCCGCCGAGCGGCGCGGCCGCTTCTTGATGGAGACTTCCTGACGCTCTGGTCTCAGTGAAGTCCTCTCCGCTGCGCATGGGTGTTTGCCCAGGTGCTGCCCTCAACCCAAAGGTGACTGCTGTGGTGTACGGCTTGACCGAGGCGGACTGGCCGAGTGCGGGTGATCACGGCGACGTGTGGGAACACGGTTCGATCGATGGCGTACTGTCGCGTTTGGATCCGCCCAGCGCCGGCACCAGCACGGGCATAGCAGTTCACCTCTGGGCGGGTGAGCGGTATGTCGGCGCGCAGGTGTATGTGAGCCTCTCAGTGCTAGCCGAGCTTCGTAGCGCGGGCGTGCTCCTGGGCGAGACCGTTCGCCTTTATGGCAAGGCAACGTGGCGCCGTCGCGCTTCGGGAGCGTGGGATCTTCGACATCTGGACGCTCGCGGCTTCGACATCCTCACCGACGCTCCGCTGGGAGAGCTGATCACGGACTTGCGAAGGCTCTATCCGACGAAGCCGGGATGCGCGACAACGTGATGTGCGATCTGCAGCCGCTGATCGAAGGCGCATAGGGCGACACGATGGCGGTATTCGACGCGCGATTCCTGATGCGGTTACTGCACCCAGACTCATCACCACCACCTTTTGATGACGCAGATCTTCCCGTGGATCGGGTACGCGAGCGTATCGATTGTCTCATCAGGTGCCTGGAGGCGGCGGGGGAGAAGATCGTTGTTCCGGCCCCTGCACTGGGTGAGCTCCTGGTGCTCGCGGATGAGAGCGGTCCCGCGTATCTCGGGGTGATGCAACAGTCTTCGCAGTTTGAGATCGCTCCCTTTGGAGAGCGCGCAGCCGTAGAGTGGGCATCCATGGTGCGCGAGATACCAGCTAGTGCCGTCGATGGGTGCGACGGTGAAGCCACGGTAGCGCTCGATACTCGACTTGCCATGGAGATCGTCGCGATTGCTCGGGCGGCGGGCCAAGAGACGATTTACACGGACGATCGAGCGCTCAAGACGGCAGCTGATCGCCGAGGCCTAAGGTCCATTGGCATGCACGCGCTGCCGCTAGAATAGCCGCGGGCTACCTCTCACCACTGCCCTTCGATGTGCTTGGTGCCTGGTCGCGAAGCGAGCGTTGGCCGTTTGGAGTTGCGGCAAGTGGCCGAAAGGCGCACTGTGGTGTCCTAAACGGTCGGCCTCTGACGAAGCCGCACTACGCATTGCCACAGCGTTGGCAAACGCCTTTACGCCCCGATCCGCCGCCCAGATGGCGGTCTTGTGCCGTAATCCCCTACCCGCTCTGCATACGTTAGCGCCCACCGCCGGCCGCCTTGTGCACGGCACTCCTCCAAGCGCGGGCGAACGCTGTCCCTGTCCTGTCGCCTGCCCCAACCCCAAGAGTCGAGAATGACAAGCACACTATCTAAGAGTCCGCTGCCGTTTGTCCTGGATAGCATCGTCAAGACGTCGCCGCCCTCGGGCTGCGAGGGTCAGCTCTGGTGTAAGTACGTCATCGTGCAGGGGGACAACGTCATCGAGGGTATGCGGCGCGGCGGCCCTGCCGAGGTCGCGGACGTCGTCGACGCCTTGATCGTTCAACTGAACGAACGGCGTGGCGGCAAGAAGCGCGGCTACCAACAGCGCACCGCCGATAGCGGTGCGAAGCCAGCATGACGGGCCGTGTGCCCGCGGTGACAAACAGAGCCGTGTCACGGCTGGAGTCGCTGCTCGTGCTTGCGATGGCCATGTGCTCGGCAGGCATCGCGTGTGGTCAGGCACTTGACGCCGGGGCCATCCCCGACAACGCCGAAGCCAATCGCTACGGGAGCGGATGGACCTGCGACGAGGGTTATCGCGAATCCTCGGGTCAGTGTGTCGCTATAGAAGTCCCTGAGCACGGGTTCGCCACCGGCAGCGCCTATGGCAAGGGGTGGGAGTGCCACCACGGGTATCAGGACCAGGAAAGCGGCTGCGTACCGGTCGAGATCCCGGACAACGCGTTTCTTACGGCTAGCGGGAACGGCTGGAAGTGCCATCGTGGCTACCGCAAGGGCAACGGACGGTGTACGAGCATCGATGTGCCCGACCATGGGTACTTGTCGGACTTGCCGTTCGGCACTGGCTGGCAGTGCGAACGCGGGTTTCGAGCCGAGGGTGAGCGTTGTGCGCGCATCGCTGTACCGGAGCACGGTTACCTTTCGGATTCCTCCTTAGGCCCCGGCTGGACGTGCGAGCGCGGATACCGCATCACCGCTACGGATTGTATCGCGCTGGAGGTGCCTCCAGGTGCGCATCTCGACTACACGGGCCATGACTGGGAGTGTGACCGGCCGCTAAAACGCGTCGCGGATGCCTGCGTCATCCCGCGCTGATCCGGCGACCACGGCGGCGATGGCCATCGACAGCATCCTGCTAGCCGTCGCGCCTATCGCGACGCGTCGCGATGAGCGCGTGTTGACCAACGCGAGCGGTTTCTTCTTCTCGCGCGACGATCGTCTCTACCTGGTGAGCAGTCGGCACGTGTTCTACGACAAGCCCACTCGGCACTACCCAGACGAGCTCTACCTCGATCTGCACACGGACGGGGACAACCTAGCCGAAGCGTGTAGCTTCTCCGTCCCGCTTTACCGCGACGGCAAGGCGTGCTGGCGACAAGCGGAAGATGCCTCTGGAGAGGTCGATGTGGCCGTCATTGAGCTGGATAAGGAGGCGTTGCCGGCCACGACGGCCTATCGCGCATTCACCCCCGCTCACCTGAAGCTGCCCGAGGAATCGCTGGAGCTGGGCGCTCATCTGATGATCGTGGGTTTCCCCCTCGGCGTGCGCGATACGCTTCACCACATGGCGGTGGCTCGTCAGGCGATCATCGCCTCGTCCTTCGGTCTGCGCTTCACCGGTAAGGGGTTCTTTCTGACCGACGGGCGGACGCATCGTGGCAGCAGTGGCGCGCCGGTGGTGATGCGTGAGCGGAGCGCGAGCCTCGGCGATCTCGCCTATCGGCTCTTAGGTGTTCACTCCGCCCGGCTGGACCTGCTCGGGCGTGATGCGGAGCAGGACGAAGCACTAGGGTTGAACTGCGCTTGGTACGCGGACATTTTGATGGTATTGACTAAAGAAACGTGAAACTGCTTGCGTTTCGCTGCGTTCGGGCGCAAGCTCCGCCGGCGACCTCGGTATCCCGCCTGCCTTTCTCATCTCGCTCGGTCCTCGAGCGCTACGTTCAAGACACGCAAATCAATCAGGTTGTTCGGTCAGAGCGCACGATTCCGCGCTTTCTAGTCTGGAGGCCTACAGATGGCTATCGGAACAGTTAAGTTTTTCAATCAGAACAAGGGTTTTGGGTTCATCGCGCCGGAAGACGGCGACAGCGATGTGTTCGTGCACATCAGCGCTGTGCAGAATGCTGGCATGGAAACGCTCTCGGAAGGTCAGCGCGTCTCCTTTGACGTGGTGACCGAGCGCGGGCGACCGGCCGCCGGAAACCTGCAAGCCGCCTAAGACCCGGCCGGGCTGGAGCTGCGCTCAGCAGCTCTGGCCCAGCCATTCCCCCCTTCACACCCACCTGCGAGTGACTCGCGAGGGGGCAGCCCTTGGCCCGGCGAGAGTGGGGCATTCCGGCACGGGCGCCGGCAGGCGGACGTAAATCCGGCCGAGTTCGGTCAGCTTCCCCGGCGTCCCCTTCGAATGAGCAAGCCATCGACGGAAGTCGGGTAACCTTGTGCTAGTCGCGGCCGTGACGCGCTGGGGTGAGTTTGCTTCAGCTGCAATCACTGCGTTTTGAGAGTAGCCGACGCTGGCGCAGAGCTATGAAGAGCACCTTCGAAGCCGCTCTGAGGGAGAAACTGCAAGCGACCGGGCTCGTCGAGGGCGACACCTTGCAATCGCTGTGGAGCGGCTACGGCACCATCCGGCGCTATGGCGTGGAAGGCGCCACGGTGCGCTCCATCATCGTCAAGCACGTACGCCCACCGAGTGGTGCCGCCGAACACCCGCGAGGGTGGAACACCGAACGCTCCCACCAACGAAAGCTCAAGTCCTACGAGGTCGAGTCCGCGTGGTATCGCACGTGGAGTCAGCGCTGCGCAGTCGACTGCAGGGTGCCCGAATGCTACGCCGTGGACGCGGTTGGCACGGAGCTCTACATCGCGCTGGAAGATCTCGATGCCGCGGGGTTCCCGGGGAGACTGTCGTCCGTGACGCCGGCGGAGCTTGCGCTTTGCGTGCGGTGGCTAGCGCATTTCCATGCCACGTTCCTGGGTGTCTCACCGCAGGGCCTCTGGGACGTCGGCACCTACTGGCACCTGGACACCCGGCCCGACGAACTCGAGCGGATGGAGGGCTCGTCACTGCGAAGTGCGGCGACGAGCATCGATCTTCTGCTCAGGCGGGCCCGGTTCCAAACCTTCGTGCACGGCGATGCCAAGATCGCCAACTTCTGCTTCGCCCGCGACAGAGAGTCCGTCGCGGCCGTCGACTTTCAGTACGTGGGCGGTGGATGTGGCATGAAGGATCTGATCTACCTCCTCGGCAGCTGTCTCAGCAGTGAGCAGTGCGAAGCGTTGGAGGGACGGATTCTCACGTTCTACTTTGGCGCGTTGGCGGAGGCGCTCGAGGTGCACCACCCGGATGTGGACGCTGCTGAGGTGGAGCGCGAATGGCGTGCCCTGTACGCCCCGGCCTGGGCGGATTTCACCCGCTTCCTGAAGGGTTGGAGTCCAGATCACTGGAAGCTGAATCGCTATGCGGAGCGTTTAACAGATCGAACGGTGGCGTCGATCCAGCAACTACTCGCGAACGCGGGGGTGGAGTAGCCGCACCTCTGCTGGTCCCGATACGCTACCTCGCGGATGGCTCTCCACCACACCCACCACTGAGGTACCCCATGAAGCTCAAGACTCCTGCTACCGTCTTAGCGCTACTGTGCGCCGCTTTCGCCCATGCCGAGCCGAGCACGGTCGTCGATGGCCCTAATGGGACCGACGTCGTGGTGTCCGGCAACGAAGGCGCGCGGGCGTTTCACGAACGTTGGGGCTATGCGCCTGCGGTGCGCGCAGGCGATCTGATCGTGCTATCCGGTGTCATCGCCGGCCCGGCGCCCGGTGATGGTCAGGACGCGGCGGCATTCCGAAGGTCGCTGGAGCGCACGTTTCAAGGGATCGAGGAGCACCTGCGCGCGCTGGGTGCTTCGCTGGATGATGTGATCCGAATCAATAGCTATCACGTGTGGGGTAGCCCTCATTTCGAGGGCGACAAGCTGGCCCACATGAACGCCGTGCGCGACGTGAAGAACCAATTCATGAAGGCTACGCCCGCGTGGACCGCCGTCGGTGTCAGTGAGCTGTTCGTGGAGACAGGCTTGGTAGAGATAGAGTTGACGGTGTACGTACCGCATGCAGTCGCGGACTGAGTGAATAGGAGTTTGTATGTTTGCGTATATCGTGTCAGCGACGCTCCTCGGATCGATTGCCGCGCAGCCTATTGCGACGGAGGTGCCGGAGAATGCCCAAACTGAAGAGGTCCAGCGTGTAGCGGGCTATCGCGCCGATATCCGCGAACTGCGCGATCGCATCAAAGCTGAGCATCCGCGCCCGTTTCGCACACTTACGGAAGCGGAATTCGACACGCTGGTGCAGGCTGAGCTCGATGCCCTCGAGCAAACCTCGACACGCGCCGATTTCCTTTGGGCGATGTCCAAGGTGATCGCTGCCATCGGCTGCGGCCACTCCAAGCTGCCGTACTTCAATCAGCAAGACGCTGAGATTTCGATCGAACAGCGTTTCCCCATCAACGTGAGGTTTCACGCGGGACGTTTGTACGTCGTAGATGCGAAGAACAATGGGCAGTCGCTTTCAAAGGGCGATGAGATCGTGCGGATCAATGGAACCCCCGTGGCGCGACTGCGCGAGGAGATCTTCGCTCGAATGGCCTCGGATGTGCATCTGCCCAATTCGAAGGAAGCGATGTCGAATTTCTACTCCACATCGTACCTGACCTACGCCCTAGGCTTTCCGGAGCAGTACGCGGTCACGTTGCGTGGCCAGGCGCAGTCGATCCTGCTCGATCCCATGACTGAATGGGAACCCGATCCTATTCTCAGGCCGAACGACGTCTGTCGTGAGGAGCTTTGCTACGAGAAGGACGAAGCGCGCAACATCGGCATCGCGACGCTTCGTTCCTTGGCGTTTTACGGTGGAGAGCGCGGGGACTATTTTCAGCAATGGTGGGCTGGCGTCATGGGGGATCTCCAGACCAACCGGCGCGGCGGTCTACTGATAGACATGCGCGGCGTGCTCGGCGGATCTGGTACCGCGGGCAGTTACATGCTCCGCCACCTGACGAGCGAGCCCTTTGCGTTCTACGCTGAGAATTCTGATCCCCGGGGCAGGGAGGGGCTTTTCCTGGAGCAGCAGCCCATCGGCAAGGGCTTCGATGGTCAGGTCTACATCCTGATGGATGGCCTTACGTTGTCCGCCGTACCGCACTTTTTAGCCCTGGCGCAGGCAAACGACATTGCCACCCTGGTCGGTGCTCCGGCAGGCGGGGGTAAATCGACCAACGATGGGAAACGGCGTTTCACGTCGACCCACGAGAGCGTCGAGTACTCCATCGCTCGGATGATCTTTGAGGTGCAGGCACCGCAACTCACTGCGGTTGAGGCGGTTCAGCCTGACATCGCCCTTTCCTACTCGCTCGTAGACACGCTCGACAGAAGCGACTCGATGCGTGAGCGTGCGATAGAACTCCTCGGGCTCGCCGTGGAGCGGTCAAACAGCCCCACGCGAGCCGAGCGGTAGGCAACGCCAGCGCCTCTACCCCACTTATCGGGTTCTGAGAAGGTCCGCGGGGCCGTAAGCGAGCCTCGCTCCACCGTGTGCTGCGACCGGCTGGTCGCAAACGGATTGTGAGGCTTTCGACGATGTGCTTGATTGCGTCGCGCCCCAACCAACAGAAGCAGGGACTCCATGAAGCAACTCGCTCTTCTGGCCTTGATGCTGACCATTCCCCTCGGCAGCGCGCTCGCAGCAGCGCCGAATCCCTATGAGATCCCGCGTTCCCAAGTGGTGCCGATCACGGACAGCAACACCGACAGGCACTACGAGCTCTACATCAGGCTGCCCGAGAGCTACGGCGAATCCACCGACACCCGGCACCCGGTGGTGTACGCCACGGACGGCGCCTGGCACATGGAGATGCTGTCCGGCGCGGCGGAGTACGTGCTGCCGAACGCCATCGTCGTCGTCATCTCGTGGCAGAAGAACGCGAAGGACGATTTCGAGGGCGATGAGCGACCCCACATCAGCCGCTTCCGCGACTACACGGTGGTCCCAGCCTCCGATCCCGAAGTGCAGGCGAAGTACAAGGTGGGTCAGGGCCGTAACCACCTGACCTTCATCCGTGATGACGTGATCAAGTACGTGGAGGCTAACTACGCAGCGGACTCGGCGCAGCGCATCTACTTCGGCTTCTCGCTGGGTGGATCGTACGGCGCCTACATCCTTCTCGAAGCGCCTGACACGTTCACGCACTACGTGCTCGGCAGCCCGGCCTTCAACGCCGAGAGTCTCGAGTTCGTCCAGGATCTCGCGGCCGAACGCAAAACGGAGGGCGCGGCTTTCCACGCCAACGTTTACGTTAGCGTTGGCGAGAAGGAAACGGAGGCCATGGTCGAGATCCGGGCGTTGATGTCGACGCTGGAGGAAAGCAGGAGTGCTGGCCTCAACCTGCATGCGCTCGAGGTGGTCGAGCGGTCAGGTCATTCGGAGGCGTTCCCGGCCACGGCGGTCCGCAGCTTCAAGTGGCTCGCGGACTTGATCGCCGAAGACACGCGGGGCGAGTAGGGCTATTGCCCGACTCGCACGTCTCCGGCCACGTTGTTGTAGCGCACGCCGCCGCTCGCGTTGCTGACGACCGTGAAGCTGCCGCCCACATCCTCGGCGGAGATGCTGCCGGACTCGTCGCGGCCCACGTACACATCCCCTGCCACGGCGGACGCTTTGATGGAGCCTGAGCTGTCCTCGTCGACGCGTACGCTTCCCACCCGCGTGATCTCGATGCTGCCGCTGGTGTCGCTCAGCACGTGGACGAGGCCGGGCACGTCCCGCACCTGAATCGATCCCGTCTCGTCCTCGATGTCCACTGACGCGACGTCGCTCACCTTCATCGAGCCCGTCGTATCCACCACGCGCAGCGCCAGATCACTCGGCATCTCCACCACCAGGTCG